>USBG01000001.1 GCA_900552855.1 uncultured Phascolarctobacterium sp.
AGCCGTTGCGGCGTGCTGGCCAAATATGATAATGTTTCTTTTGCCAAGTCGCTCGGAACGGTTGTTACAGAACGGCTGGTCGATACATTGACAATTCTTCTGATAACAGGCGTCACGGTGTTGCTTCAGCTGCCGATATTTGTTACTTTTCTTCAGCAGACTGGAACCAAGATACCTTCGCTCCTGCATCTGCTGACTTCCGTGTGGTTTTATATCGTCCTGTTCTGTTTTATCGGAGTGGGAATGCTTCTTTATTATTTACGGAAGACGTTGTTCTTTTATGAAAGAGTGAAAGGTTTTGTGCTCAATATTTGGGAAGGTGTGATGTCATTGAAAGGAGTGCGCAATATACCTCTCTTTAGTTTTTATACATTGGCTATTTGGGGATGTTATTTTTTTCACTTCTATTTTACGTTCTATTGCTTCGCTTTTACTGCTCATCTGAGTATCCTGGCGGCGCTGGTTATGTTTGTAGGCGGTACTTTTGCAGTGATTGTGCCTACGCCGAACGGAGCGGGTCCATGGCATTTTGCGGTCATTTCGATGATGATGCTTTATGGAGTAAATGAAACAGATGCCGGAATATTTGCTCTGATTGTGCACGGGATTCAAACCTTTTTAGTAGTTTTGTTGGGCGTATATGGTTTGGCGGCTTTGTCGTTGACCAATAGACAGCGAAAGTAATCACTTAATAAAAATAGATTTGTTATGAGTACTATTCTTTCTTTAGCTCCACAGAATGTGTGGAAGCATTTTTATTCGTTGACACAGATTCCCCGTCCGTCGGGATACATGGAAAAAGTAACAGAATTTCTGATTAACTTCGGAAAAGGCTTGGGACTGGAATCTTTTGTAGACGAAGCAGGTAACGTAATTATCCGTAAACCGGCAACTCCGGGAATGGAAAACCGGAAAGGTGTGATTCTTCAGGCACACATGGACATGGTTCCGCAGAAGAATAACGATACGGTGCACGATTTTGAAAAAGATCCTATTGAAACTTATATAGATGGCGACTGGGTAAAGGCCAAAGGAACTACGCTGGGAGCAGATAACGGGCTTGGCGTGGCTGCTATCATGGCTGTGCTTGAAGCGAAAGATTTGAAACATGGTCCGCTGGAAGCACTGATTACCAAAGACGAAGAAACCGGTATGTACGGCGCGTTCGGTCTGAAGCCGGGGACAGTGAACGGAGAAATCCTTCTGAATCTCGATTCGGAAGATGAAGGCGAGTTGTATATCGGTTGTGCAGGCGGTATGGATGTCACTGCTACACTAGAATATAAGGAGGTAGCTCCCGAAGAAGGCGATATCGCTGTTAAGGTTACGTTGAAAGGCTTGCGTGGTGGGCATTCCGGATTGGAAATCAATGAAGGACGTGCCAATGCCAACAAATTGCTGGTTCGCTTTATCCGCGAGGCAGTTGCCAGTTACGAAGCACGCCTGGCAAGTTGGGAAGGCGGCAATATGCGTAATGCCATTCCACGGGAGGCACACGCGGTTGTTACCATTCCAGCTGAGAATGAAGAAGAATTGTTGGGCTTGGTGAAATATTGCGAAGACCTGTTCAATGAAGAATATTCGACGATTGAGACTCCGATCAGTTTCACGGCAGAACGTGTGGAAGTTCCGGCAGGTCAAGTGCCCGAAGAAATTCAGGACAATCTGATTGACGCTATTTTTGCTTGTCAGAATGGTGTGACCCGTATGATTCCGACCGTTCCCGATACGGTAGAGACTTCTTCCAACCTTGCTATTATAACAATTGCCGGTGGAAAAGCGGAAATTAAAATTTTGGCTCGTAGCTCCAGCGATAGTATGAAGGAATATCTCACTACCAGTCTTGAGTCTTGTTTCTCTATGGCAGGTATGAAGGTAGAGATGACAGGAGGTTATTCCGGTTGGCAGCCCGATGTGAATTCTCCGATTTTGCACGCGATGAAAGCGTCATATAAGCAGCAGTTTGGCGTGGAACCTGCGGTGAAGGTGATTCATGCAGGTTTGGAATGCGGTATTATCGGTGCCATTATTCCGGGATTGGATATGATTTCCTTCGGTCCTACCTTGCGCTCACCACATTCACCGGACGAAAGAGCATTGATTCCTACTGTACAGAAGTTCTATGACTTCCTCGTTGCAACTTTGGAACAGACTCCAATGAAATAAATGCTATTCTTTCCTATTATATAATAGGTCTCTTATAGAAAAAGGCACGGATGAAATGTCATCCGTGCCTTTTTGTCATATTTGCTGCCTTAAATATTACGATTTTACTTCATAACAAATAAATTAATTGATGCAAATCAAGAAATATGCTATAAAACATAAATTTCTCTCTTTTTTTAGACCAATGTATAAACAAAGACCGTATTTTTGAGGAATTCAAGGAGCTTGTTGCTATTCCTTGTCATTCTACTAAAGAAAGACAAATTTTTGAGGTTGTAAAGGCTAAGCTTGAAAAATTAGGCTTTGTTGTAGAAGAGGATGATGCTGCAGCTAAGGTCGGTGGTGAATGTGGAAATATGTGGGCTTTTCTGCCTGGCAACAAGGCTGGCGCAACTAAAGTTCTGCTTTCTGGTCATTTAGATGGTGTAGAGCCCTGTGGTGGTACTACTGTAGTTCGCAAGGATGGTATTCTTTATAGTGATGGTACTACTATTTTAGGTAGTGATGATAAGTCTGGCGTAGTTGCTATTCTTGAAGGCGTGCGCATGATTCTCGAAGAAAACGCTGAGCATGGTGATATTCAGGTGCTTCTTACTATTGCAGAGGAGGGCGGTGTAAACGGTTCTCGTTGCATGGATAAATCCAAGCTGAATGCCGATGTTGGCTATGCTTTGGATAGTGAAGGCGCTCCTGGTGAAATCATTGTTGGCGCTCCTGGTCAGTATAAATATTCCATTAAGGTTATTGGCAAAACTGCTCATGGCGGCATGGAGCCGGAAAAAGGTATCAACTCTGTTATGGTAGCTGCTAAGGCTTTGGCAGAGGTAAAACGCTATGGTCGTATTGACGAGGAAACCACTGCTAATATTGGTATCATTAATGGTGGTATTGCAACTAACATCGTGCCTGCTCTTGTAGAAATTCAGGGTGATGCACGTAGCCGTAACAGCGAAAAGCTGATTGCTATTCGTGATGAAATTGTTAATACCATTTGCTCTGCTGTAGAAAAGCAGGGTGCCAAGGCTGAGGCCGATGTAGTATTGAAATACAACTCCTTCCTTGTTGATGAAAATAGCAAGGTTGTAGAGCTGGCAAAGGATGCCTGCGCTCAATTTGGCTTTGAGCCTAATGTTGGTCTGACAGGCGGTGGCAGTGATGCTAACTTTATTAACGCCTATGGTGTTCCCTGCGTTATCTTAGGTACTGGCATGAGCAATGTACATACCGTCGATGAATATATCAAGGAAGAGGACCTTTATAATTCTGCCTTGATGGTATATGGTATCTTAAAGGCTGCTGCAAAATAATTTAGCAAAAAAGGAGTGCCAAAGCTGTGCTTGACACTCCTTTAATTAAATTCTATAGTAAAGAGATAACTGACTGGGAAAGTTTAGCTTTCCTCTGAAGAGTGGTTATCAAAGGAAAACGCCTATTATAGGGCGTTTTTTGTTTGCGTACGGTTCCATGAAAGAATGATTACCATGAGGCTTGCGCAATCATCAAAGAAAGCACTATATAGTATCATCCTCTACTCTTGGGAGTAGGAAAACAGACAACCAACCATCTCGGTAATCATTATAAATATAAAACTAATACAAAGAACAAAATAAGAACGTAAATTTGCAAAAGCCTTCTAGAATTATCCAGAAGGCTTTATTTTATTTGTTATTAATTGGTTGGGAGCTATCCATCACTAGTAGCTTGTTGTTATCGTGATTGACTGGTGCAGCCAATAAATGCTTACTGTCTACTGGAGGATTGGCCAGCTCTACCTTCAGCTCTGCGTCAAAGGTCTTTTTAAACCAGGACATATGGGTACGCAGCTGATGCATTTCTATACCTGGCAGCTCGGGCGCACAAATGCCAAGAATAGCTTGTTTTTTGCGCTGGCGAGGTAGAATGGTAACTATTTGGCTTGTTTGAGTATAGTCCATGCTTTCAGCAAGGGCTAGGAGCAGAGCCAGCTTATTGATTACCTTCCAATTAGCACTGCTGAGCATTTCCTTGTACAGATGAGCTTTATAGTAATTTTTAGAAACACCGTTGTGCCAGCCTGCAATAGCTGCGGCAATGATTTGTTCTTTATGAGTAAGACCAAAAAGCTGTGCGTTTTGAATCATATAGGCACTATGACGTGCATGGCTATAAAAGTTAATGGTAATACCTATATCATGCAGCAATGCAGCAGTTTCTAATAGCTTGCGATAGCCCTTGCGCAGTCCGTGCATAGGCATCCAGTTATCGAACATAGTCAAAGCTAAATCTCTAATGTGCAGGGAGTGAGTTACATCTGCGGTATAAAGGTGCAAAATATTATCGCGGCTGCGTTCTAATATATTACGTGCTACTAAGGGCTGACCAGTAGTTTCAGAATAGAATTTAAAGAACAGTCCTTCGCGTAGGCCACAGCCAGAGGAGATAATCTTACTAGCACCTGTTGTTTCCAGTAAGCAGTTGATAATATTGCTGCCTGCAAGAATGATATCGCTGCGCTCACTACTAAGACCAGAAATTTTTTTGCGCTGTTCTAAATTTGTGGTACGCAGCTTGGAGAAGAAATCGCGGAAAATTTGTAAAGAAAGAGAATAATTGTGAATTTTGGTCATGGGATATTTGCGAGAACGTTGGATAATTTTAGCAACGGTACGAGCTGTACCGCCAACGCCGATGAGTGGCAGATTCTTTTGCTTAAGCCAAGGATACTGCTCCAAATTTTTCATAATGAAGGCAGTCATTTCTGCATAGATTGCAGGTGTCATCTCGTTGCGTGATTTGAACTTATCCGTTGTATTTACAGCACCAAATTTTAAGGATACGCTTTCTACAATCCTACGATTTTTAAAGTAAATAAGCTCGGTACTGCCGCCACCAAGGTCAAAAATAATGCCATTGGCTACATCAAGTGTATTAATTACACCTAAATAGCTATAATAGGCCTCTTCCTTACCGCTGATAATTTGCAGTTTAATACCTGTTTCTCTAGTAACAAGGTCTACCAGCTCCTGACCATTGGTGGCATTACGGATTGCTGCTGTAGCAACAGCAATAATGGTATCCGCATGATATATTTTGCACATATAGGCAAAGCTTTTCATGGTCTCAACTGTTGATGTAAAGGCAGCTTCAGTGAGTATGCCCTTTTCGTTTACCTTTTGGCTAAGGCGCAGTGCTTCCTTTTGATTGTACACCATATTATAGGCGCCGGATTTATACATGTGGCTGATAACTAGGCGTGCCGAATTGGAGCCTATGTCGATAATTGCAATTCTTTCCATCTTCTCACCTCATTATATTACTTATTAAGCAAAAAACAGGAAAATCCTGCACTATTAGCGTAAAATCAATGTAAAATTGTTAAATCCATGTATAATCAACGCATTAACGCAGGACTTTTGCTATGAAATAAAGAATATATAAATAATGAGATAAATTTTAGGAGGATAATTATGAAGCGCAAGTTGTACACTACCTTTGCTGCCATTCATTTGGGATCTGAGATGATAAGCATGCAGATTACTGAATATCGCAGTATAGACGTGTTTAAGGTTGTGGAGCGCTGTAATAGACGTATTCGTTTAGGCGAGGCAACCTTTAAAAATAAAGTAATTCCTTATAATTTAGTAAACGAGATTTGTGAAATTTTATATGGCTTTAAGATGCTGATGGAGGAGTTTGGTGTTGAGGAATACACACTGCAGGCTACTACAGCAGTACGTGAGGCTCGTAACCAAATCTTCCTTTTGGATCAGATATACTCTCGTACAGGACTTGTTGTTGATGTTGTAGATATGCCTCAGGAAATTTATACCAAGTATGTGGCTATTCGCAATACCTTGAAAAATGAAAAAATCAGCAGTGATCGTGACGGTATGCTGATGATGGATATTTCTTCTGGTGGTCTTGGCATTACTATGATTCAGGATGACAAGATTAAATATCAGGAAAACTTTCATGTAGGCATTATTCGTGTCAAAGAAAGCTTTTCTCGCAACCGTCGTGAAAGCATGCACTTTAATAAGGCACTGACCGAGTTTTTGTCCAGCACGGTTGGTCCTGTCCGCTCAGAGCTGAAGCAGGAAAGCGTGCATTATATGGTGCTTTCAGGAACTGAAACAGAGCTTTTGATGAAGATGCTAGGACGTGAGGAGCGTCAGCGGGTGCATCGTATTAAGGCAGAGGACTTTCATGAGTTTTTCAAAAAGATTCGTCAATTTAATTTAGCACAGCTTATTAAGGTATACGATATTCCTGAGCATGTAGCAGAGCTTGTACTGCCTACAAGTCTTTTGTATGAGCAATTACTGAACCTGATTCCTGCAGAGGAAATCATTATTACTGCGGATCGCTTTATTGATGGTATGCAGCTGCTGCATATTGGTAGAAAAACAAGTCCTGAGCTGATAAGAAGCTGGGAGCAAGAGCTTATTAGCTTATTCCATAGCATTGGTGAGCATTATAATTTTGATAAGAAGCATGCTCAGCAGGTTGAGCGTATGGCGTTATATATCTTTGATAAGGTTGCCAAGGACTTTGGTATGGGTGCCCATGAGCGTTTGCTGCTTAGAGGTGCCTGCCTGCTCCATGATGTAGGTAAATATTTATGTATGCGTAGCCATTCCATCTATACATATCAGCTGATTATGGCAACAGATATTATAGGCTTTAGTGAATGGGATAAGCAGATTATTGCATTAACAGCCTACTATCATGCTAATAAGCTATTTGATGAAAGTAATAAGCGTGCACCTATAGTAGAAAAGGCACAAATTGCTCTAGTAGCTAAGCTGGCGGCAATTTTGAGATTGGCAGATGCAATGGACCGCAGCTATCAGCAAAAGATTAGAAGCTGTTCCATCAGCATTAAGGATAACACTATGACCATTACTGCAGAATGTAAACAGGATTTGGCTCTTGAGCTATGGACCTTTGAGGATAAATCAGCATTTTTTGAAGAAGTATACGGTATTGAACCAATTTTAGAACGGGTGAAGCAATGATGACGAATATAGATCTTAACAATCCTGAATATTTTTATAATCGAGAACTTAGCTGGCTGAAATTTAATTTGCGTGTATTAAAGGCTGCCACTGTTAAGGAAACTCCTCTTTTGGAGCGTTTAAAATTTATTGCTATTACTGCATCAAACTTGGATGAATTCTTTATGGTCAGAGTAGCAGGCTTATGGAATAGCTATGATAGTGGTGTGGAAAAGCGCGATGCTTCTGGCTTAAGTGTTAAGGAGCAGCTGGACGAGATTTCTGAGTCTGCACATGAGCAGGTACGTACTCAAATGAAGTATCTGCTGGCATTGATGAAGGAAATGAAGGAGGTTGGCCTTGTATTTAAGCGCGTGGACGATTTGAGTGATGAGGGTAAGCAATGGCTTGAAGAATACTATAGAGAGATTGTATATCCTGTGCTTACTCCCATGGCTGTAGATGCCTCTAGACCTTTCCCTTTCCTTGCTAATAAAACCTTGAATCTGGCTGTGGAGCTGGTAAATAATGACGGTGAGCATAGCATGGGACTAATTCAGGTTCCATCTGTATTAGACAGGATTACTGAGGTTCCTACAGAGGACAAGCGTGTCTTTGTCTTCTTAGAGGATATTATCATTAGCCATTGTCAGGATGTTTTTCAAGGCTGCCAGATTTTGGACGTCGTGCCTTTTAGAGTAACTCGTGATAGTGACCTTGACTTAGATGATGAGGATTCTGTTGACCTGATGAAGGAGGTTGAGGAGTCCTTAATGAAGCGTAAGCGTGGTGCTGCTGTACGCTTAGAAATCTATAAAACTAATAATGGTCGTATCAAAAAGTTTTTAGAGTCTAATCTTGATGTAACCGATATGGAGGTTTATGAAATAAATGGCCCATTGGATGCAACCTGCTTCTTTAAATTTACAGGTATGCATGGTATGTGGCCTTGGCTTCACGAGCCCTTTGTTCCGCAGCGTCCCTTAGAGCTGCCTGATGATGAGGACCTGTTTGCAGCAATTCGTCATAATGATATTTTGCTGCACCATCCCTATGAAAGCTTTGATCCTGTCGTTAAGCTGATTAATGACGCAGCTGATGACCCTAAGGTTTTGGCAATTAAGCAGACACTTTATCGTGTCAGTGGTAATTCTCCCATCGTTGCAGCGTTGGCAAGAGCGGCAGAAAACGGCAAGCAGGTTACAGTTTTAGTAGAGCTGAAGGCTCGCTTTGATGAGGAAAATAATATTTTGTGGGCACGTCGTTTGGAGAAGGCTGGCTGCCATGTAATCTATGGCTTGGTAGGTCTTAAGACTCACGCTAAGATTATTCTGATTGTTCGCCGTGAATCCAATGGTATTAAACGCTATTTGCATCTTGGCACAGGTAACTATAATGATAATACTGCTAAATTGTATACTGACTTGGGCCTGATGACTGCCAATGATGAGTTTGGTAGTGATGCTTCTGCCTTCTTTAACCTGTTATCTGGTTATTCTGAACCTCCTGTATGGAATAAGCTGGTAATGGCTCCGTTGGGATTAAGAGAAAAAATTTATTCTCTTATCGATAATGAAATTAATATGGTTAAGCTAGGCAAGGGTGGTCATATTATTGCCAAAATGAACTCCCTTATTGACCAACCGGTTATTCAAAAGCTGTATGAGGCTTCTATGGCGGGCGTACAGATTGAGCTTATTGTTCGCGGTATTTGTGGCCTGCGTACAGGTATAGAAGGTGTAAGCGAGAATATTACGGTTCGTAGTATTGTTGGCAGACAGCTGGAGCATAGCAGAATCTTCTGGTTCGCCAATGGCGGTGAAGAGCAGTTGTACTTATCAAGTGCAGACTGGATGCCGCGTAACCTCAATGACCGTGTTGAGCTGTTCTTCCCTGTTGAAGCAGAGGAGCATGTACAGCGTATTAAGGCACTGCTTGATTTGTATCTGCGTGATAATGTAGGTGCTTTTATGATGCAATCCAATGGTACATATCGCAGAGTGACTAATAAGGCAGAGCAGGTTAGCGCACAAAGCACTTTGTATGAAATGGCACTTTTGGCAGCAACTGCTGATAAGGTTCCTATGGAGCAAAGATTACAGCCTATGTATAGCCGTCGTTAATATAGTTAATTAATTAGACAATTAATAACTTTTATTGCTAATAGTAGGTGGTATTGTTATAATAATAGCACAATATGAGGAGGAAAAATAATGAGTACTTTAGCTGTTACTATTAATTATAACTGCCATTATGGCTTTGTAGAATATGATGAAATTACTAAGAAAGTAGCTGTTCACTTAAATGTAGCAGAGGCAAGAGCTGCTGTGGAAAAATTTTTGGCAACCCCTATGACTCTGGATGCTCCCTTGGGTGAATCCATTCGCGACTTTGTTACCACTACTGTTGAGCCTCTGGCTAGCGTAAAGGCGTTCCAATTGGCAATGACACGTTTGTGGGGTAAAACCGGCGTGCGTGTTGAATGGAGCATGCCCTCCGGTATGGCTGAAAAACTAGCTCCTGTAGTAGATTAATCTTACAAAAAATTCCTGTCTGTATGGCTTGATACGGGCAGGAATTTTTTCTTGCTTGTAATAAGATAACAAGTATTGTATAATAACTCTGTTAGAGACGTTGCTGCAAAGCTGTTTTCTAGCAAATTTAATATGGTTCCGTAGCTCAGTAGGATAGAGCAACCGCCTCCTAAGCGGTAGGTCGCCAGTTCGACTCTGGCCGGGATCACCAATGAAAAGCCGCTCCCAGACTAGGTTTGGGGGCGGTTCTTGTTATATTTTGGTTGTAATTGTATGAGACGTTACTTTATTGTTAACAGTTGTGAGGATGCGTGTACTACTTACTTAGGCTGCTTTAAAGATTAGCTGACTAAAATATAAAACAAAGTAGTAATTATTCTATTTAAGATTATAATATCTAGTTAGTTTACTTGACAATAGCGATATAATATATTATTGTTTTTATTAAATAAGTGACGCTATAGTCAGTGAAAAATTACTTTAGCAGCTTGATTTATATAGTCATAGGTCTGCTAAAAACATATGAAGGCGGAGATTTATATGCTTAATTACTATAAGGATTATGCTTATTTAGGCGTGCAATATACCGGTGTTGCTCATCGTTACGGCGTGAACGGCAAAATTTCTGGTAATATGGCAGCATTGTCCGAGCTTAGAGATTGTGCTGTTGTTGTTCACGGTCCTGTGGGCTGCGGTTTTCATTATCGTTATTCTATGCGTAGCAGCTTTAGTCCCTACTATAATTTAGAGTCTACAGCTCTTAATAATAGTGATGTTGTGTTTAGTGGTGAGGGCAAGCTGCGAGAAACCTTAAAGCGCGTTTTAGATAGACAGCCGGAGATGATTGCTGTTGTTTCTACCTGTGTTGCCGATGTTTTGGGTGAGGATGTGCAGGGTATAGTGAATGATTTTGCTAGCCATAATGCTTTGGGAAAAACTAAGAAGATTATTACTGTTAATTCTGAGGTTTTTTCTCATCCTGATAAGATTTCCTTTATGAAGCGTTTGAAGGAACGTGTTTGGAATAACGGAAATAAAAATATTAAAAGCGATGCGCAGTTTTGCGGCTGTGGCTTTATTGAAGTGCTTAATACATTGGTAGATCAGGTTATGGAGTACCAGCCCGTTGTACCTAACTCTGTAAATTTGGAAAGCTTTGCCTGGGGCTATGGCGGCACAGAGAAGATGCAGGGCGTTATTGATATGCTGCAAAGGATTGGTATTACAGTTAATACTATTTTGCCAACAGGTGGCTATGAACAGATACGTACTGCACCTAGAGCCCAGCTTAATGTAGCAAGGCGTATTCGTTGGGCTCAACGTATGCAAAACCGCTTTGGTACGGAGTACGTGCATTTTCCGAATTTAGGTGAATGGGCTGGCGTAAAAGGTATTGAAGAATTTTATTGTAAAATTGCAGAACATTTTGATAAAGAATATGTAGCTAAAAAAATTATTGCAGAAGAATTTGCTAAGCATGAATATGATATTGAAGCCGCTAAAAGACATTTAAGCAGCTTTTCCTATGGCTTGGTAACCTCAGTTATCAGCGAAATTCCTGATACCATAGAGCTTTATGAGCAGGAATACAGAATGCCGCTAAAATTTATTGCGTTGATGCTGCCAGAAAGCTATCAGGCAGAGGCTCGTCTTGATGATGCTACTATGGAAAAAATGTTCCAAAATATTAAGGATACTATTAATGCAACAGGAACTAAGGCTGTTTTTATGCTTAATCCTACAGAAAAAGAATTGCTGGAGGCTGCAAGTAAGGTTGATTGTTTAGTTGGCAACGGCCTCTTGCGCATCAAAAATCTGAACACTCCTTGTCTGGCTAGCAATGCAGAGGTACGATATCTTGATTTTGCTAATTATGCAAAAGCGCTTCATAATATGGCATTGCAGGTTGGTAAGGGTGCAGGAACTAGCAAGCTTTTATGGCATTTGCTAGATATTAATAAAGAATATTATCCCATTACTAATGATGCCAATGCTTTAGCAAGTCGTGAGATGTGGTCTCGTATGTGGAGGAAGAGATGAAACCAGTACATGGATGTTATTTGTTTGGTGTATATAGAGCCTGTGTTGGCATTAAGGATGCTGTAATTTTATTTCACTCTATTGCAGGCTGTCATATAGGTACATTAATGATGCACTTGAATAATGATTTAGAAAATGTACATCAGGGCTGCTCTGTAGTTTATGAGCAGGATATTGTTTTTGGTGGTCAAAAGCAGCTTGGCAAGGCTTTGCAAAATGTAAAGGAGCTTTATCCAGAGATGAAGCTTTTAATTGTCATTAGTGGATGCATTCCCAATATGATTGGTGATGATGCTGATGCGGAAATTGCAAGAGCTGAGCTTAATGTTCCTGCTATTCATATTGCTGCTGCAGGTACTGATGGCAGTGAGCAGGATGGGTTTAAATCTGCTTTAGTAAGACTTACAGAGCTCATAGAGCCTGCACAGGAGCTACAAGAAGGTTTGATTAATGTATGGGGCGTATCAGAGGATGACCCACGTATGACAGCTGATTTAATTGCCCTACAGAAGCTGGTAGGCAGTAAAGTAAAACTGCAATATCTTGGTGCAGCGTGCAGCCTTGCAGAGCTTAAAGCTGCTGCTAAAGCGGAGCTAAACATAATTTTTGGCGGGCATTTAGAGCTAGCTCAGCAGCTTGAGGAGCGCTTTGGTACTCCTTATATTATGGCAGACTATCCTTATGGCTTATCAGGAATGATTTCGTTGCAGCAGCAGATTACAGAGCATCTGCCGTATTTGGACTATACTGAACAACAGCAGGCTGCGGTATCGTGTTTGCGTTCAGAGCTAAAGAAGGCAGCATATTATCTTAATTTTATGTATGGCATTCCCGTAGCCATTATTGGTGATAAGGCCAGGTCTGCAGGAATGAAGCATTTTCTTAGTGAAGAGCTGGGAATGAAGGTAGTATTCTTCAATGATGATTGCCAGGCGGATTTGGCTGATTGCTGCGAAAAAATTAAGGACAGCAATGCTGTACTTCTCTTTGGTTCTTCTTTTGCGCGTGGCATTGCTAATGAACTAGGAATACCACTTATTCCCTTATTTTATCCTGTTTTTGACCAAATAGTTTTAGGCTATAAGCCTTTTATTGGTGTTGAAGGCGTATTAAATATTATTGAGGTCATTGTTAATAGCTTTATGCAGCAAAAGCACAAGCCACATGGAAATTTTGCTCAAATTAGCAAAGAATTGGAATGCGGGGGGAAGCAAGATGAAGTCTAATATTTATAAGCATCCTTGCTTTGGTGATGATTGTCATACCTATGCCAGAATTCATCTTCCTATTGCGCCTGCCTGTAATATTCAATGTAATTATTGTTTGCGTAAATTTGACTGCGTAAATGAAAGCCGCCCCGGTGAGCGCAGATGAGGCAGCAGAGCTTTGTATAAAGGCGTGTGCAAAGCTACCTAATCTGACCATTGCAGGGATTGCCGGACCAGGTGATGCCTTAGCTAATTTTTCAGCAGTATATGAGGCTTTGTCTAAGATTAGAGAAAAGCAGTTACCAATAGAATTTTGTCTGTCCACTAATGGATTGCGTTTGCCAGAATATTTGCCACAGCTACTAGAGTTAGGTGTAAAATATTTAACCGTAACTGTTAATGCTGTAGATGTAGAGGTAGGAAGTAAAATTTATGACCATGTTGTATGGAATGGTCAAGTGCTGCAAGGTAAAGAGGCCTTTATGGTATTGAGTAAAAATCAGCTAGAAGGCTTAGAGGCTGCTGTTAAGCAGGGTATGGTCTGCAAGGTAAATACCATTATTTTGCCAGGGATAAATGATGAGCATATTCCCGAGGTTGCCCAAAAGGCTGGCGAGCTGGGCTGTTATATGCAAAATCTGATTCCGGTCATTAGTGTGGCAGGTACTAGTTTTTTTGAGCTGCCTAAATTAAGACCTGGATCTATTCGTCTCCTGCGTGAGGAATGCAGTCGTTATATTAAACAGATGCAGCATTGTCAGCGTTGCAGGGCAGATGCTGTGGGAACATTGTTACAGCGTTGCACAACCAGTGATTTACTGTAGCTGTCAATAATGAAAGTAGAAGAACCTGCTGTAAGTTTGAGCTTAGCCTTTAGGGTAAATATATAAAGTCTATAAGCTCTGGCTTAAGCGTTGTAGGGAATAATTCATATGCTTTACATAAATTGAAAATTTTACATTGTATTTACGTTAAATGTATCAAAAAATGCCTCCTAGACCATTGCCTAACCTTATTACACATGCTATAATAGCTGTGGCCTAAAAGTAAATAATTGAGGTATAGGCTCATAATAGGGTTGAGCGTTTCTACCAACTACCATAAATGGTTGACTACCTGATTTTTAATAATCTAGGGGTTAACCATATTTTTTTGCTTGGAGGAATTTGTATGCTATATGATGTAATTATTATCGGTGCTGGCCCTGGCGGTATTTTTTCTGCCTACGAGCTGACAAAAAAGGCTCCGGACTTGAAGGTAGCTGTATTTGAATGTGGCAATGCATTACATAAACGCCGTTGCCCGATTGATGGAAAAAAGATTAAATCCTGTATTAATTGTCCCAGCTGCTCTATTATGAGTGGTTTTGGTGGTGCAGGTGCTTTTTCTGATGGTAAATATAATATTACTAATGATTTTGGCGGTACATTGTACGAATATATTGGTAAAGAAGAGGCTATGAATTTAATGCACTATGTTGATGCTATCAACATGGAGTTTGGCGGCGAGGGCACTAAGCTGTATTCTACTGCAGGCACAAAGCTGAAGAAGCGTTGCATGCAAAACGATTTGCATTTATTGGAGGCATCTGTTCGTCATCTTGGCACTGATAAAAATTATGTTGTTTTAGAGCATATTTATGATTATTTGAAGGATAAGGTGGATTTTTTCTTCAATAAACAGGTTGATACCATTTCTGTAGCTGATGACGGCTATTGTGCTGTTTGCGGTGCAGAGCGCTATGTTGGCAAAAAGTGCATTGTTTCTGTAGGACGTAGTGGCAGTAAATGGATGGAACGCATCTGTAAGGAATTGGCAATTCCTACAAAGTCTAATCGTGTGGATCTTGGTGTACGTGTAGAGCTTCCAGCAGAGATTTTTTCTGAGCTGACGGACGAGCTGTACGAAAGCAAGATTGTTTATCGTACACCTAAATACGGTGATATGGTGCGTACCTTTTGCATGAATCCTAAGGGAGCTGTAGTAAGTGAAAATACCAATGGTATTATTACTGTTAATGGTCATAGCTACGAGGACCCTGCACGTCAGACAGGTAATACTAATTTTGCTCTTTTGGTGTCCAAGCATTTTTCTGAGCCCTTTAAGGATTCTAACGGCTATGGTGAAAGCATTGCTAAGCTGAGCAATATGCTCGGCGGTGGCGTATTAGTGCAACGCTTTGGTGACCTTATTCGTGGTCAGCGCAGTACACCTAAACGTATGGAAGAATCCTTTACTGTTCCAACTTTAAGCGCCAGTCCTGGTGATTTGAGTTTAGTGCTGCCTAAACGTATTTTAGATGGCATTATTGAGATGATTTATGCTCTTGATAAGGTTGCCCCTGGTACTGCTAATGATGATACACTGCTTTATGGTGTAGAGGTTAAATTCTATAACATGGAGGTGGCTGTAGATAATAATTTAATGACTAAATATGATGGCCTTTATGTTATTGGTGATGGAAGTGGTATTACTCATTCTCTGTCCCATGCTTCTGCCAGTGGTGTTTATGTAGCGCGTCAGCTTGTAGAACAGCATTAATTATTAAAAACAGCGTGTGTACTGACAAGCTTGTCCTACATTTTCTAAGAATTAGAATATAAATGTGTCTAATTATATATAAATATCTATAAGGTGGAGGATCTGCTGTCTAGCATGGTATCGACATAATTAAAAGCTCAGGTAGTGTTTTTGCTACCTGAGCTTTTTGGTGATAAAGGAATTGATTTAAAGAAGCTGCTAAATATAAAAAAGAGTCTCGGTGTAATCGCCGAGACTCTTAGTGAATACTATATGGAGGCTTTGACGGTAATATTAAGCCATTGCTTATAAAGATAATAGCCAACTGCACCAGTAATAACCTCTGAAAGAGGAAAGGCAAACCAGGTATAGAAAAGGCCAAGATGGGATAAGAGCCAGAAAATAGGAATCAAGCAAAAAATCTGTCTTGTTATGGACAAGAGAGCGCTAGGGCGTGTGGCACCAATAGCCTGGAAAAATGTGGGATACATTAAGGCAAATACCTGAGGCACAAAGGATGTGGCGATGATGCGAAAGGCAGGTATGCCTATTTCTATAACCTTAGGGTCGTTGGAGAAAATTCCTAATAAATGCTGGGGAATCAGCTCAAAGGCTAAAATACCTACTGCCATAAAGGCGCTAGAAAAGAATATGGACTGCTTAATAATTTCCTGACAGCGATTATAGGCTTTGCGTGCGTTGTTATAGCTAAGAACAGGAATAATACAGGTTTCCATAGCCATAAAGGGAATAAAGAAGAAGGTTTGCAGCTTGTAGTAAAGTCCTAATACTGTCACTGCCTCGTCACAGAAGCCTGCTAAAATAATATTTAAAACAAGGATATAAAGTACAAAAAGCAGCTGCATTAATATATTGGGAAATGCTAGGTGCATAATGACCTTGATGTGGCGTATTTGTTCAAAAAAGGCAGGCGGTTTAAAGAAGGCTGTGTAGCCTGTGATACCTGCAGCAGCAATTTGACCAAAGATGGTAGCAATTGCAGCACCAGTGATACCAAGAGCAGGAATAGGTCCCCAGCCAAAAATAAGCAGTGGATCTAGCAGGATATTTATAACAGCACCTGCAATTTGTGCTGTCATAGGGGTGCGCATATTTCCTCTAGCCTGATGAATTTTGGTAAAGATACTTTCTAGAAATAGCGGTAAGCTGCCTATACATACGATATAGCCATAGGTAAGAGCATAGTCTCTGCTAGTGGGTGATGTAAGACACATATTGACAAAATATTCTAGAAAAAGAGCAATGAAGAGGCTAAAAAGTGCCCATAGACCTACGGCTAATGCGATACCTGTACCTGCAGCCTTGCGTGCTGTTTGAAGACGATTTTTGGCGTAGCAGGCAGCGAGTAGTGTATTTACGCCAATACCTGTGCCAACTGATAAGGCGATAGTTGTATACTGGATTGGAGCTATGGCAGAAAGAGCTGCTAAGCTCTCGCCAGAAAAGAGACCGATATAGTAGCTGTCAACAATATTGTAGAGTGCCTGAATAAGCTGGGCCAGCATAACTGGTGGAGCAAGGCGGATAATGATTTTGCTTATTTTTTCTGTACCGAAAAAATGGCTTTCGTTTTCATTAGCCATATTAGTGGTCTCCTTTCATGCTAGTTTATGAGTCATATAATATATAAGGTATCATAATTATAAGCCATTTTATAGCAGAGTCAAGGGAGTTAAGCTAAATCAGTGTAATAGAAAGGTAAAGTTTTCCTCTGTAAAGATAATTTTTGAGCTAAAGTCAATCAAGCTGATGCCTAATTTACAAAAGTAGTGGATACGTACGGTTATTCTTTGCAATAGATATTTTACTAGAAGCTTGCAATTAGCAGGTGTATGAAAAAAGACCTCTAACTACCGCTAGAGGTCTTATAGCATCATATTTAATTATGCTTTTGCCATCCACAGACCATGGAGGTTGCAATATGCATAAACAGCAATTGCTTTATCGTCTTCAGTCAGAGCAAAGGTTACTGCAGGCTTTTCACCGGGATGCATTACCTTACGTTGGCCACCTTTTTCAGTTTCCAGATATACCCAGGGAATATAGTGTTCTTCTACCATGGGATGCTCTACACTGCCAACTGCAACATGCACCAGATTACCTTCTACAGTGATTACAGGTACATGTTTTTCTTGAGCTGCGTCAACAGTATTGGGCTTCAGCTCGGTCATTTTTTCGCCGCAGCATACCAAGGGAACCTTGGCGTCAAATACCATACCTACGATGTTGCCACAATGCTTGCAGATGAAAAATTTACGTTCTGCCATTTTGTTCACTCCTTTGTTGTTATTAATCATTATCTTTGAATGGATTTACTTAATTGCAATCCTGTTCAATACTTTAATACTATTATAGCGTATTTTCAGAAATTTATCAGCAGTTTCACAAATACTTTGCAAACATATAGCTGAAAGATTTATTAACATTTTATGTATTAAGTTGTAATAATGACCTTGATAATTGTATTATTGCAAATAATAGAAAAATACTTTATACTGAGTAGTGAATAAGTATGATGTATGATATGCTCGAGGACTATGAAAAGGAGGAGATATTGTGTCTAAGCATGAATTTACTAATGTGCGTGTACCTATTGAGAAGGATAATCCTGCAATCCAACGCTTAGAGTTCAAGTGCATTAAATGTGGTGCCTGCAAAGCAGTTTGCACTAATGAAATAGGTGTATGTGGCACCTATGATTTGGCTAAAACAGGTGATGTTCCTGTATGTGTTTATTGCGGTCAATGTGCTAATGTTTGTCCTGTTGATTCTATTACTGAAAAGGTAGAGGCCTATGAGGTTTTAGAGGCTATTAATGACCCAGAAAAAATTGTTGTTGTTAATACATCTCCATCTGTACGTGTTTCTTTAGGTGAAGAGTTTGGCATGGCTGATGGAAGCTTTGTAGAGGGCAAAATGGTTGCACTGCTGCGTAAGCTGGGCGTGGATTATGTTTTAGATACATCCTTTGCTGCAGATATGACCATTGTGGAGGAAGCAAGTGAGCTAGTTGAGCGTATTACTGAAGGCAAGCTGCCTTTGCCTCAGTTTACTAGCTGCTGCCCCGCATGGGTAAAATTTGCGGAAATCTATTATCCTGAAATGTTACCACATATTTCCACTGCTAAAAGTCCCATTGGTATGCAGGGACCTACTGTAAAGACCTATTTTGCTAAGAAGATGGGGATTGACCCTAAAAAGATTGTTAATGTAGCCTTAACACCCTGTACTGCTAAAAAGTTTGAAATCCGTCGTGAGGAAATGTGTGACGCAGGAAAATACCTTGGCATTGAGGAGCTACGTGACATGGACCATGTTATTACTACTCGTGAGGTGGCAATGCTGGCTAGAGATGCAGGTATTGATTTTGCTGCCTTGGAGGATGATTCCTTTGATAAGCTGATGGGTGAGGCTAGTGGCGCTGCTAAGATTTTTGGTAATACTGGCGGTGTAATGGAGGCTGCTATTCGTACAGCCTATGCTTATATTACTAATGAACCTGTTCCTGTGGATTTGCTCAAGCTGGAGCTTGTACGTGGCTTGGAGGGCATAAAGGAAGCAACTGTCAAGGTTAAGGATTTGGAGATTAAGGTTGCTGTAGTTTATGGTACTGCCAATGCTCGCAGACTGATTGAAAAAATTAAAGCTGGTAAAGCTAATTACCACTTTGTAGAGGTTATGACCTGTCCTGGTGGCTGCATTGGTGGCGGCGGTCAGCCCAAGGATAGAGAATATAAGGGCGATGCACTGCGTGCTAAGCGTATAGCAGGCTTGTATAAAAATGATAGCGAGCTACCGATTCGTTTGAGCCATGAAAACCAAGAGCTTATTGCTATGTATAAGGAGTTTTATGGTAAGCCCTTGAGCGAGCTGGCTGAGGCTATGCTGCACACAAGCTATCACGACTGTAGTGAGCTGTTGGGAGATAGCGAGCCTGTAGCAGTGGAAGTGGCTCCTGCTGCAGAGCCTAAGGCTGCTGCTAAGAAATATCGCTGCAAGGTGTGTGGCTATATTTATGAGAGTGACCAGCTGCCCGCAGATTTTGTATGTCCTGTATGCAATAAGGGTGCAGAATTCTTTGAAGAAATCTAATTAAATAAAAAAATAATGGGTACAAGGCGAATGATGGAATAATCAAACGCTTTGTACCCATTTTCTTATTTCAAGGGAATGTCGCCTACACCATTTAAGATGATGGAGGGTTGGTAGGAAAAGTCTTGAATATTTTCCAAGGTGCTTACACCTGTAAGCACTAGTCCTGTCATCAGGCCGCTTTCCATACCTGCTACAATATCAGTATCCATTCTATCGCCAATCATTGCAGCATCCTCGGAGTGGACGTCTAATAGACGCAACCCGGTACGCATCATTAAAGGATTGGGTTTACCAACGTAGTAGGCCTTCTTGCCTGTTGCCAGCTCAATAGGAGCAACAAGTGCGCGACATGCAGGAATGATGCCCCAGTCGGATGGTCCGGTAAGGTCGGAGTTGGTAGCGACAAGGCGTGCACCCTTGTTAATAAGGCTAACTGCCTTTAGAATCATGTTGTAGTTATAGGTATTGGTTTCACCAACCACAACGTAATCAGGATTAACGTCGTTCATTGTAATACCCATATCGTATAGAGCATTCACAAGGCCAGGTGCGCCAATGACGTAGGCGCTGCACCCAGGAGCCTGAGAATGAATAAATTTAGCAGTTGCTAAGGCACTAGTATAGAAATGGCTTTCATCAACATCAAGTCCCATGCGTGCCAGCTTTTGCTGTAGCTCTCTAGGGCTACGTTCGCTGGAGTTAGTCAGGAAGAGAAAGCTTTTATTTTCATTATATAACCAATTTACAAATTCTTTTACACCATCTAAAAGCAGGTTTCCGTGGTAGATAACACCATCCATGTCACAAATAAAGCCTTTTTTAGAGCGAAGCTCTTCTAAACGTTCTTCATTGAGTATGATTTTGTTCACGATTACACCTTTCCTTTCTTATGTCTACAACTTAATTATGCAGAATAAGCATAGCTTTTGCAAGGTAAAAAACTAGAATTTACAAAAAATATACAAAGCAGTTAAATGCTGCTTACTCAATATTTGCATTAAAAATAAAGTTGTGTAGGGCTAAGAAAATTGATTGCTATAGATGATTGTTTACATATATGAAGAATTATTATCGTTACGAAGTAATATTAACAAAAGTCTTATACTTTTTTTATTTACATTAGCTGACTTTATAACTATTGTGGTGTATAATACCAAAAACGAGAAAAATGTTTTGGTATTATAAAGGGAGTAGCTGGCATAGGTATTTGTTGCCTGTGTATACATTGTCGTCAAGACGATTACATATAGTAATCCGGCTTTGTAAGTAAATGGCGAGACTTTGTTGTAAATTATTTTATTATTTGCGGCAGGGCTCGCTTTTTTTGCGCTATTGCCGGGTGAGGAGGATTTTTTTATGAGTGTGTATGGTTTGAAAGATGAAGAGGTACGAAAGTCACGAGAGGAATTTGGCAGTAACGGTTTGAGTCAACCGCCAAGAGAATCCTTTTGGCAAAAGCTGTTAGGAAATTTTCAGGACCCTATTATCAAGATATTACTTTTAGCATTGCTTGTGAATGTTGTTTGTGTATTTCGTGGTTATGGTGACTGGTATGAGGCTGGAGGAATTTTTCTTGCTATTATATTGGCTACCATGGTTTCTACTTTTTCTGAGTATAACAATGAAAATGCCTTTCAAAAGCTGCAGGAGGAGGCAAGCCGTATTACCTGTCGTGTTTGGCGTAATGGTAAGCTGGTAGAGCTTCCTATAGATGAACTTGTTGTTGGCGATGCCATTGTTTTGGAAACAGGCGATAAGATTCCTGTTGATGGTGTGCTTTTAGAGGGTGTTGTCAAGCTGGATCAGGCTGCTCTGAATGGTGAAAGTGAAGAGGCTGAAAAGCTGGCAGCTCCTAAGGGCTTTGTATGGCCTAAGGAGGTTGATTTCCTTGATGAGCATTGTCTTTATCGCGGCAGTGTAGTTGTTGAGGGTACAGGCATTTTAGAGGCTCGTCAGGTAGGTGATAACTCTGTTTATGGTAAGCTGACCCAGGAGCTGAAGGATGATGACCGTGATAGCCCGTTAAAGCTGAAACTTAAGCATTTGGCCAATACTATCAGTAAATTTGGCTATGTAGGTAGTGTGTGTATTGCACTTGGCCTAATGCTGCATCGTATGCTGCTGGCAGGCGGTTGGGATGCTTATATGGCTAACCTTGATATTGTGTTAGCAGATTTAGTACAGGCCGTTATTCTGGCTGTTATCATTATTGTAATGGCAGTTCCTGAAGGTCTGCCGTTGATGATTGCTATAGTTTCTTCTCTGAATATGCGTAAGATGCTGGACGATAAGGTGTTAGTACGCAAGCTGGTTGGCATTGAAACTGCAGGTAGCCTAAACCTGCTGTTTACTGATAAGACAGGCACTATTACTAAGGGTAAGCTAGAGGTTATGCGTTTCCTTAATGGTAAGGGTGAAGAGTTTAGCAGCTTTGAGGCTTTGCCTGGACCTATTCAACAGATGGTTTATGAAAATGTTGCCTTAAATACTTCTGCTTCTATTAGCCAGGGACAGCTTGTTGGCGGTAATATGACCGAGGTTGCTTTAAACAACTATGTAGGCAGCTTTAAAGGAAGTCTGCCTAAGCGTCTTGATTTTATTCCCTTTAATAGTACAGCTAAGTGCTCCTATGCTAAGGTTCAGGGAGAGGGCTGCTCCTATAGACTGGTTAAGGGTGCTCCTGAAAAGCTGCTACAGAAGGCAGCCTATTACTATAATAGTGAGGGTCAAAGGGAACCTTTAACAGATGAGATGAAGGAAGTCCTTGATAGACGTATGCTGGAATACGCCGGACAAACCATGCGTCTTTTGGCGTTATGCTGCTATAAGGGTAATTTTGAACCTATAGATGGCAAAACTCCCTGGGAGCAGGGTGGCGTACTGAGCCTTGCTGGTATTGTTGCTATTCGTGATGATGTACGTCCTGAAGCTGTAGAAGCAATTGATGCAGTACAAAAAGCTGGTGTACAGGTTGTTATGATTACTGGTGACCGTAAGGAAACTGCAGTTGCTATTGCTAAATCAGCAGGTCTTTTACGTAATGATGAAGATTTGGCGTTGACCTCTGGTCAGCTGGCTAGCCTTAGTGATGAAGAGGTTAAGGAGCTGCTGCCTCGACTGCGTGTTGTTGCCAGAGCTTTGCCTATGGATAAATCTCGTTTAGTTCGTTTATCTCAGGAGCTGAACCTAGTTGTTGGTATGACTGGTGACGGTGTAAATGACTCTCCGGCATTGAAAAAAGCTGATGTTGGCTTTGCAATGGGCAGCGGTACTGAGGTTGCTAAGGAGGCTGGCGATATTGTTATTCTAGATGACAATTTCCTCAGCATTAAGAAGGCAATTTTATATGGTAGAACCATTTATCATTCAATTTGTAAGTTTATCACCTTCCAGCTGAGCATCAACTTCTCTGCTGTAGCAATTAACTTTATCGCACCCTTTGTTGGTATCGAAAAGCCCTTAACTATTACCCAAATCCTGTGGATTAACTTAGTTATGGATACCTTAGCAGCATTGGCCTTTGGTGGTGAGCCTGCCTTGGAGCAATATCTGACAGAGCCTCCTAAAAAGAGAAGTGCGCCTATTGTTAGTAAAAAAATGTTAATCAGCATTTTTTCTAGTGGTATATATATTACTTTCTTGGCGCTGGCATTCTTTAAATGCCCCTTTATTACAGAGCGCTTCCGCGCAGGAATTGATGATATTTATCTGTACACAGGCTTCTTCTGTACCTATATTTTGTTAGCGGTAGCCAATGGCTTTAATGTTAGAGTTGATAACTGCCGTTTGTGGGAGCATCTGCAGATGAATAAGGGCTTTATTCAGGTTATGGCGCTGATTGTTTGCGTACAAATTGTCCTTACCTATGTTGGCGGACGTATTTTACGTACTGCACCGCTTAATATGGATGAATGGCTAACCGTAATTGGTTTATCTGTAACCATCATTTTTGTTGATATTATTAGAAAGCTTTTAACTAAATAAGCATAATAAGATTAAAAACTTCCGTATGAAAGTACGGAAGTTTTTTGTTATAATTAAAGAAAATCTTATATTATGCTGACAAAGGAGAAAAAATTTAGAAATATAATAAGGACTCATGCTTACGATGATAAATTTGTAAAGTAATTTCTTGAATAGCCTAGTGCTCTTTAAGCAAGCGCCCTTATTCACTGTATAATAATATGCTGGAGGTCTTATTATGGAAAGATTTTGTGATTTAGTAAGAGAAATAGAAAATTTTAAGCCGTTTAATGAACAGGAAGAAAAGGATAAAAGTGAGATATTGAGATATATTTCTCAAGCAGATAATGTTTTAGTAAGAGATAATAAAAATGCTCATATAACAGTTTCTGCATGGCTTCTAGATGAAACTCATAAATATGTATTAATGGCTTATCACAATATTTATAAATCCTGGGCTTGGCTAGGTGGTCATGCAGATGGGAATGGAGATTTAAAAGAGGTAGTACTTAAAGAAGTTGAAGAAGAAAGTGGTTTAAGTAATGTAAGATTTATAAAAGATGATATTTTTTCACTAGAAATATTGACTGTATCAGGACATGAGAAAAAAGGTGAATATGTTTCCTCACATTTGCACTTAAATATTACGTATTTGCTTGAAGCTGATAAAGCAGAAAACATTAGAATCAAGGAGGATGAAAATAGTAAAATAGGTTGGATTGACTTAAATAAGATAAATGAATATTCAACAGAAGCTTGGTTTATAGAGCGTATATACAATAAGTTGAATTCTAAAGTTAAGGCAGAAGGACTTTGCTGACAGTGGATGTATAATGTACTGTTTTGTATTTTTAAAGGCAAGGTAATGTCTTTAATAAAAAGTGCTTTTGTGATATATAGTTGATTTAATTTATAGAAGGCCGTTGGATTAATAATAGCCTTTAAAAATTTAAAGCTGCTTCTGAAAGCAGTATTGTACAGATAAGAAGTTCATAATAAACAGAAATCCTCATCCATAAAGTGATTAAATATTTAAAATATCTATATCACTTAGGATGAGGATTGTTTTTTACGTGTTATTCGGTTTTAGCTACGTCTTCTTTAGCAGCTTCTTTTTTAGGCTTCTTTTTATTGTAGCCTTGCATTACAGGTTCAATACCTTCCTTTACCCACAGCTCAATAGCGTCAGCCATTTCCTTCACAGCTTCGTCAATGGCGATTTTTTCTTCGCCCTGGAATGGGTGGAGTACGTGGCTGATTACAGCCTTATTGTTGCGAGCAGGATGACCGATGCCAACCTTGAAGCGAGGGAAGGCATCAGTTCCTAATTGTTCAGTAATATGTTTAATGCCGTTGTGTCCGCCAGCGCTGCCTTTGCGGCGTACACGCAGCTGACCTACGGGCATATCCATATCATCCTGAATAACGGCAATGTCTTCAGGGTCAATATGGTAGAAATTAGCATAAGCACTTACTGCAAATCCACTTAGATTCATATAGGTTGTAGGCTTGATAATGAAGACCTTTTCTGGCGCTCTGTATTCTGCACAGTTAGCGTTACGGTCTTCCTTGCCAAAGCTTACGCCCCAACGGCGAGCCAGCTCATCAGCTACCATAAAGCCGATGTTGTGGCGGGTGTTTTCGTATTCCTTGCCAATATTTCCTAATCCAACGATTAATTTCATTGATTACTCCTTTGTTGTAGTTCACTTATTGTAACGAAGGTGTATCCCTCGTTATGAAGTTTATCGATAATAATAGCAGTAGCCTGGATGGTTTGTTCACGAGAAGCAGCTCCTTTAGGACTGTCGCCGTCGTGAAGAAGAACGATGGCACCAGGCTTAGCAGCTTTAAGAACACGTTCAGAGATTACATCTACCCCGGGATTGGTCCAATCACGAGGAATGATGCTCCAGTTTACTGCTTGTAGTCCGGCACTGTGGATGGCGTCCATAACAGCCCAATCCTTAAAACCATGGGGAGGACGCATATAGCTTACTTTAGTGCTGGTAATATTCTCTAGCACATTTTTGCCAGTAGTAATGTTATCAGTAAGCTGCTCCTTGCTTAGCTTAAGTAGGTCCTGATGAATATAGGCGTGAAGTGCAATTTCATGACCATTATTTTTCAGCTGACGGACAAGCTCGGGATGCTTGGCTGCATTTTCAGCAACTAAGAAAAATGTAGCATGTACATTTTTTTCTTGAAGTAGCTTTAGAAGGTCATTGGTATAGGGTGGATAGGGACCGTCATCAAAGGTCAAAGCGATGACTTTATCCTTGGTGTCAATATTTGTCATAACAGGACCGTAAAAGCTATTTTCAGGAAGCACTGCCAAAAGCAGCAGTCCACCACCTAGTGTTAAACTGCTTATTGCTGCAGTAATAGCTATTTTTTTACTAATTTGTTTAAATTTGCCCAGCCACAGCAGATAAATGCTGAGGGTTGCCAGGGCTAAAAGAATATATATTATACGCATAGTCGGCATAAGAAAGGGCTTGCCAATGGCAAGCCCTTGTTAAATGTTCAGCTTATTTTTTAACGTCAAATAATTGGCTTACAGACCAGTCATTGTAGATACGCAGGATGGTTTCTGCCAGAATCGGAGCAATGGAAAGCACTTTGATTTTCGGGTGCTTTTTGGACGGTGCCAGAGGAATGGTGTTGGTTACAACCAGCTCGGTAATGTCAGATTGCGCAATACGGGTCAGTGCAGGATCGGTAAGGATCGGGTGAGTGCAGCAAGCATAAATTTCTTTTGCACCAAATTTCTTCAGAGCACGAGCTGCCTCAGTAAGAGAGCCTGCAGTATCAACCATATCGTCAACCATGATGCAGTTTTTGCCTTCAACGTTGCCAATCAGGTTCATAACCTCTGCTACGCCAGGTTCAGGACGACGTTTGTCGATAATAGCCAAGGGGCATTGGAGAATTTCTGCGAAGCCACGAGCACGGCTAACGCCACCCAGATCAGGAGATACAACAACCATATCATCCAGGTTTTTGTCTTTGATATATTTAGCCAGCAGCGGGCCGCCAGGCATATGATCAAAAGGAATGTTGAAGAAGCCTTGAATTTGAGCTGCATGCAGGTCAATGGTTACAACACGGGTAATACCGGATGCTTCCATCAGATCAGCCATCAGCTTAGCAGTGATAGGCTCACGACCGCGAGCTTTACGGTCTTGACGAGCATAGCCATAGTAAGGAATTACTGCGGTAATATGTTCAGCAGAAGCACGTTTGAAAGCATCAGCCATAATCAGGAGCTCCATAACGTTATCGTTAACAACGGGGCCACAGGTAGGTTGTACAATGAAAATGTCCTTACCACGAACGCTTTCATTAATCATAACCTGAATTTCACCATTGTTAAAACGATTAACAACGGAATCACCAACGGTAGTGCCAAGGTAAGCTGCAATCTCGCGAGCTAAATCAGGGTTAGCATTACCGGTAAAAATTCTTAACTTATTCTCATCAGACAACATGTCTTCATCCCTCCAAAAAGTACTTTTGATTTATTTTGTAAATCTACAGCTAGAAACATTATACCCCAAAAGGGGGTGTTTCTACAAGTTATTTTCAAGTTTTCAGCTATTACGGTATTTTTCGGCCCAGCCTTCGATGTTTTTTTGCTTAGCTCTGCCAATTCCTAAAGCATCTTCAGGAACATCCTTGGTGATGGTGCTGCCTGCACCAATGTAGGAATTTGCTTCTACAGTTACAGGAGCAACCAAATTGGTGTTGCAGCCAACAAAGGCATTATCACCAATAGTAGTACGGTGCTTTTTCTTACCGTCATAGTTTACAGTGATGCAGCCGCAGCCCATATTTACACCGCTGCCAATATCGCTGTCGCCGATGTAAGTAAGATGGGGCAGCTTGGTGCCAACACCGATGTTTGAGTTTTTAACCTCAACAAAGTTGCCAATTTTTACTTTATCACTAATAACAGTATCAGGACGCAGATGTACATAAGGACCAGCAGTTACATGATCACAAACCTTGCAGTCGTGGCCATAAGCAAATTGAATGTGAGTATCGTTGCCGATTTCTACATTGGTGAAGCGAACGTTGGGACCAATTTCGCAATCCTCACCAATAACAGTGTTGCCCTCTAACCAGGTATAAGGGTAAATAATGGTATCGCTGCCGATTTTTACGCTGCCTTCGATGAAGGTGCTAGCAGGGTCCATAATGGTCACGCCTGCATCCATCAGCTTATCCAGAATACGTTGACGCATAACGCCTTCTGCAACAGAAAGCTGCTTGCGAGAGTTGATGCCCATAACCATGTCACTGTCTTCAGTAATTACACCGCCCACCTTTTGACCAGCTTCATTCAGCTTTTCTAAAACGTCAGTTAGGTAGTACTCACCTTGAGCGTTTTTATTAGTAATGGTAGCCAGCATATCGAACATCAGGGGACATTCCATGCAGTAGATACCAGTGTTGATTTCTTTAATCAGCTTTTGCTCTTCAGTAGCATCCTTTTGCTCTACAATGCCCTGTACGTTGCCATTAGCATCACGAACAATGCGGCCATAGCCAAAGGGATCATCCATAACAGCAGTCAAAACTGTTGCTGCAGCACCGGAGGCTTTGTGAGCTTCGTAAAATTTTTTCAGTTCCTCGCCGTCCAGCAGGGGGGTATCACCGCATAAAATCATTGCAGTACCATTAAAGTTAGCCAATGCTTCTTTGGTTTGCATTACTGCATGACCTGTACCAAGCTGCTCAGCCTGAAGGGCAATTTTACCTTGGTCGCCAACCATTTTTTCAACTAATTCAGCCTCATGGCCTACAATAACAACCTTTTCAGCAGCACCTGCTACGGAAGCAGCATCAATAACATGCTGGAGCATAGCTTTGCCGCCAACCTTGTGCAAAACCTTGGGCAGCTTGCTGCGCATACGTGTGCCTTTACCTGCAGCTAAAATAACAGCAATTAATTCAGACATCTTTATTCTTCCTTTCCTATCTTTCTAGGGACTACATCTATATTGATGGTACGGCTTTCTTCATCTACGCCGTGCAGCATAAACAATGTTGTATAATCCTCTACTAATTTTCGTTCTGGTTCAGCAGTACCAATAAGGAAGGTCTTGCCAACAACCTTAGCGCCGACCTCCTCTGCCAAAGCAACCATACCCTTGGCAGTACCGCCACCCTTCATAACATCATCCACAATCAGCACCTTGGTGCCAGGCTGTAATGCTCTTTTAGGCATAGCCATTGTTTGGATAATTTTTGAGGAGCCGCTTACATAGTTTATATTAACAGTGGAGCCCTCGGTAACGTCACTGCGATGGCGTGCTACAACAAGGGGTACATTAAAGGCTCTTGCTACAGCCATGGCTAAAGGTATACCACTGGTTTCTACGGTCATAACGCAGTCAGGCTCCAAAGCCTCCAGTCTGCTCATCATAATTTCGCCAAGACGAATAACAATGTTAGGCTGACACATTAAATCAGTTGTATATAGCATATCGCCTGGAAGGATACGCTCTGGCTGCTTTAACATAGCTGCCAAATCTTGCAGGAAGCTATCGTCGTCAGTTTCTAAATGTCCAGGGATAAAGCGAACACCGCCTGCTGCTCCGGACATAGTTTCTACGCGTCCCAGACCGTATAACTCCATACCTGATTTTACTGCCAATACGTCCTCACTTAAGGTGGACTTGGCTACGTTGAACATTTTGCAAAAATAGGAAAATGAAAACAACCGGTAGGGGTGGTCTGTCAGCAGCTTTGTAAGTGCTACCACACGCTCAATTCTTTTGGCTCTTCCCATAATCGCCCTCTTTTCTTTATTCTATAGTAATAATTAATCGATAAAATGACAAATAACCCGCGAACGGGCAATTTGCCTATACAACAGCTTAGGGCTGTAGGTATTTTTCCGCCAGCTGCAAATCAGTAGGCTTGTCCACATCCATACCTATTTCAGGATAGGAGGTGGTAATAGCCTTGCATTTTACGCCTAAAAGCTCGGAGGTGCGTTTTTCAGCAGCCTTAACAGTCAGCAGGTGGCATACAAGCTTTAAAATAAAGCTCCAGCCCAGCCAGCTTCCTAGCTTTAAGGGGTTTTTACGGCGTTCAAAAATTTCTTCTGCCTTAGTTTGGCATTGAAGCATAACTCGTTTAGGTGCCATCATCATGTTACCACCGGTAAAGGTGCCGTCAGCAAGTTTGCCATAGGTACGCTTTGCTTCTGGATAAAGCCTTAAACAGTCAGCTTTAGGTATGATGGGATAGTATAGCTCTGCTTCAGGATATTTTTCACACTGGTCTAAAAAATCCTTTAATGCTTCCGGTGTAAGCATAGGGACATCATCGCATACACCTAGAATCTTTACATTGTCATCATTAGTTAAAAAGTTAGCCGCAGCAATACAGGTTGCTGGCAAATCCTTTCCAGCAGGACAAAGAAAGACATTTTCTGGTAGTGTACCCTCTAAAGCATTAATGGCATCAGCTTCGATAGCAATAACGATTTTTCTAAAGCGCTTAGAATCAAGCATAGCCTTTAGAACGTAATCAATCATTCTTTTTTGATGGATAGGAGCAAGTGCACGAATATCAGTACCTGCAGTTTCCATTAGCCAGGGAGCTCGCCCACCAGCTAAGATAAAAGCGTCGTATTGCATTATTAGGCCTTCTTGCTATGGTCTGTTAAAGACATCATTAAGGTGTGCTCGGCGTTTTCAATATGAACACGAGCTGCATGCTGAGCTCTTTCTACATCTCTAGATGCAATGCTGTCTACCAGATTGCGGTGTTCATCCATGGTTTCTACAAGGCGGCCAGGATAGCTCATGGTGCGACCACGAATGCCTGTCATTTGCTCACGGAGGTTATTGATGATGCTGCGCAATCTTTCATTGCGGCTAGCAGTGTAGAGAACGTCGTGGAAGGCGGTATCCGCTTCAACAATTTTGTTCATATCATTATTGGCAACGTGTTGGCCAATTTCAATAAGATAGCCGTTTAAGGTCTCCAGCTCTTCACTGGTAATACGCTCAGCTGCTAAGCCTGCGGCTAAAACGTCAAGACAGGTACGGATTTCATAAATTTCAGTGATATCTCTAATGGAAATATCAGCAACATATGTACCGCGGCGGGGAATCATAACTACAAAGCCTTCAAGCTCCAGCTTACGGATAGCTTCGCGTACGGGAGTACGGCTTACTCCCATTTCGTCTGCCAGCTGAATCTCCATCAGGCGTTCACCAGGACTAAAGATACCTTCGATAATTGCTTGACGGATATTTTCACAGACCAGCTCACGCAGGGGCTTGTAGCTGTCTAATTGAATGGGTTTTAAATGACCTGCCATCTTATTTCCTCCTTCCTATGGTGGTCGTTATGGCTGTTTCCACATGGAAATCAGATAACGCTGCTTCTATTTTCTTAGCGGTTTCCATGTCATTTGCAAGGGCGAAAACTGTTGGACCGCTGCCACTCATTAAGGCGTAATATGCTCCTGCACTAAGCATTGCTGCTTTAATGGAAGCTATTACAGGGTGTGCCGGGATAGTGGCTGTTTCTAAAACATTACCCATGTAGGGAACACAAGCCTTGATGCCTAAATGCAAATGCTCGCGTAAGCCCCAGATACAGGGAGAGTGTACCACTCTTCCGTGATTATAATGCTGATAAACCCAGGCTGTTGATACATCAAGGTCCTTAGGCTTAGCTAAGACAACGATGGCCTCCGGTAAATCCTCAAGCTTAGTCAATACCTCGCCACGTCCTATAGCTAAGGTTGTGCCACCATCAATACAGAAGGGAATATCACTGCCTAATTTTTCTGCAAGCTGTTCTAGAATCTCGCTGGTTAAATTAAGCTCCCAGTATTTGTTCAGACCTCGGAGTGCAGCTGCTGCGTCAGCACTGCCACCTGCCAGGCCTGCTGCTAAAAAAATTCTTTTGTTCAAGGTAATGTGAACGTTCGGGATAATTTGAGCATACTCAGCAAGGACCTTGGCAGCCTTAAAAGCAAGGTTATCAGGACCACAACTGAGTCCAGGGACGTTAGTTTCAATGGTAATGGTGTTTTCACCGGAGCCTGATGTGATGATAATTTCATCAGTAAGGCCTACGGTTTGCATAATCATGCTGACCTCATGGTATCCATCCTCACGTTTTCCGAGGATATCAAGGCCTAAATTGATTTTTGCATAAGCTGTTTCAGTAATTTTCATGGCAATCACCTACATAGATTTGTATACAATATTATTTTATACTGCTTTATGCTTCCTAGCAAGCAGTTTTCGAACATTATCTGATAATTTGCAAATATTTTCCGTAAATGTTCAGAAAATTGCTTGCTCTTAAGAAATAAATAGTTGCTTTTTTCTCAAATTCTGCTAACATTACTATATCTATAGTAATTAGTGTATGCTAAAAAGACTAACTATATATAGTCAAGGGGATAATCATAAATAATTTTAATGGATATGAATATCTTGGTTTACTTAGTATAGGTAGTCAAAAAACGCATGACAAATAGAGCATCGTTGCAGGTGCTCTAAAAACAGTATTAAATTATTCTATTTATGCAGCCATTAAATAAGGCTGTCCAGTTCTTTCTAAATGAAAAATTACACGTACAAGTTTCTTTACAACGTGAGATAAAGCGACAAAATAATGCTTACCTTCAGCACGTTTTTTAGCTAGGTATTGCGCGAGTGTCTTGTCCCAAATGCAAGCTTTCTGAGCAGCATTAAAAAGAGCGTATCGCAAGTAACGAGAACCTCGTTTTTCCATATGTGCATAGCAGTTATCTAACTTGCCTGACTGATAAATAGACGGAGAAAAACCTGAGTAAGCCAATATTTTATCTGGAGAGGAAAAACGACTGAAATCACCTATCTCGGAGATAATCATGGCACCCATATTACAGCCAATTCCAGGGATTGTAGTAATAGGTGAAGCAATCTCATCCATCATCTTCTTAATTTCAGAATCTATTTCCATTATTTCCAAGTTAAGTTCATGGATCAGCTTAATGGTATGTTTTAATTCCAACGATTTAGCGGGCATAACAGAGCCTATAGAATTACGTGCAGCATCTCTTATCTCAATAGCTTTTTCTTTGCCGTAACGTCCTTTAGATGCTTCTTGAAGCATATTATTCAACTTGGTAAGATGAGCTGATGCAATATGAGAAGCACTAGGGTATTCTTCTAAAAGTCTGTATACGGAAGCCATATGCAGAGTTGGAACGAGTTTTTCAAGTTCTGGGAAAAGAATCTGAACTAAACGTGATACAGAAGTTTTAAGCTTTGCACGTTCCTGAACTTTAGTAAATCTGTAACGAGATAGTGACTTTAGCTCTTCGTTGTGGTAAGATGTATCCGAGTAGGGCTTTAAGCTTATCTCGGACAATAACATCATGGCTATGGTTCTGGAATCTACTTTATCCGTTTTAGTCTTTCGTAGAGATAGACTTTTTCTGTAGAGATTGGTATGTAATGGATTAATGACAAAGGTGGGTAGACCTTTATCTAGTAGGAAACCAAGAAGGTTATAGCTGTAATGTCCGGTAGCCTCAAGTCCTACTTTTATTTTGTCTGAAGCGTTGGAAACAGCACGAATTTTTTCATAAAGAAAGTTAAAACCTTCTTTGTTGTTAGGAAATGAGAAAGCTTTAGCTAAAATTTCACTATCTGAATTAATGATAAAGCAGTCATGCTTATCCTTTGCAACATCAATACCAACTAAAATCATGGAAGAACACCTCTTTAAAAATAGAATTGATACTGTTTTAGAACCACGGGGTACTCCTTGCGATTGTAACCTCGTTCAACATAAACCGTCATGCGGTATCTAACTGATTAACAAATTAACAAAGAGACTGTGGTTAGAGCCTTTTTTTAACCATCTTGTGGTAGGAGAAAGTAACTAATCCACAGTATCTAAAACAGCATAGCTTAAATTTTAATTAAAAGCAATCTAAGCTATGATTATATTATACGAGGAGAAAATGATGAGCGCTAAAATGAAGAAAACAATTTATCAGTACGCAATGGTAACCTTAGCTTGCGTTATGATGAGTATAGCTATCAATGTATTTTATATGCCCAACAAGCTGCTTAGTGGTGGCATTGGCGGCTTTGCTGTACTTGTTTATTATATTGCAGGTCTTCCGATGGGTGTTACCAGCTTGATTTGTAATATTCCGCTCTTTGTTATTGCTTATAAATATCTTGACAAGGCATATACCATCAATGCTTTCTATGGTATGCTGATGTTTGCCTTCTGCTTGGACTTCTTTCATTTCTTATCAGAATATACTATTGTGCATGACACACTTCTTGCCTGCATTGCAGGTGGTGTTTTCTATGGTATTGGTGCCTCCTGTATGTATCGTGTAGGTGGCAGCAGCGGCGGTACGGATATTATTGGTGCTATCATTCAAAGACGCTATTCCATTAATATTAGCACTACAGGCTTTATGTTCAATCTGCTGCTGCTTTTTGCCAGTGTATTTTTCTTTGGTATTGAACCAGTGCTTTATACTCTTTTGACCTTCTTCATCATGACAAAAACCTGTAATGCCTTTATTACTGGCTTTGATTATAAAAAGAATTGTATCATTATCAGTAATAAGCATCATGAAATTGCTGAGGAAATCATTAAGGTTGTTGGTCGTGGTGTAACATATTTGCATGCTCAGGGTGCGTTTACCCATCAGGACAGAGAGGTGCTCTTTGTTATAATCAAGTTGACTCAGCTGGCACAAATACGTGCTATCTGTCGTGAAATTGACCCTGATGCCTTTATGATTATTCATGACGTTAACGATGTATTTGGTCGTGGCTTTACCCTTAAGGGCAGCGGTGCTGATGCACGTGCTCATCGTGAGGAGTTTATAGCTCATATTGAGGATGAAGCTGTGCAGGAGAAAAAATAAAACCATCATAAAAAAGTAAGGCTGATACTCAATATGGGTGTCAGCCTTTAATATATGCGGTAATAGGATTTTATTAGTTTATTTTTCTAGGTGTTTAGGAAAAAAGCAAGAAAAGCTGTTCTATAAAAATATGGCCTCCAGCGTAGTAGTTCATACGTTGGAGGCCTTGGTATTTTACTTTGTGTGCTTATCTTCAGAAACTGCCTTGTTGGGTGCTGTAGCAGCATATTTGCTAAGTGCAACCTTAGTTACTCTAAAATCAGCTAATGCGCCAGGTCCGTCAAGACAGCCATTGGAGCAGGCCATGCCTTCAATATAGCTGCAGTCAAGCTTACCTTCGGCAGCAGCCTTGACATCTTTTCTGCAATTATCAAGTCCTGCAGTATAATGGGCTAAGCGTACAGTACCACCCATAGCTTTAACAGTAGCATCTACGGATGCAGAAACACCTGCTGTAGTAGGGAAGCATAGTCCTAACTGGGAGGCATCTCTGTCGTAGGGGATTTCCTCCTGCTCTTCGATTTTAATATCCTTGCCCTCCAGCAGGCATTGTAGCTCTTCAAAGGTCATTGCATAATCAACTGCTTCATTATTGAGGCGTGCTTCGTTTTTCTTGGCGATGCAGGGACCGATGAAAACAGTTACAGTATAAGGGTCCTGAGCTTTAAGCAAACGACCAGTTGATACCATAGGGGAGTCTGTTTCGGAAATATTGTCAGCTGCTTCTGGAACCTGTGTTTTAACAAGCTTAACAAAGGCCGGACAGCAGGAGCTGGTCATAAAGCTTTGCTTTTCAGGTACCTTTTCAATGTATTCCTCTGCTTCCTTAACGCTAGTAATGTCAGCACCTACACCAACCTCGATAACGTCGGCAAAGCCAGCCTTTTTCAATGCTGCATAAATCTGTCCCATGGTTACTTTAAAGCCAAACTGACCTGCGATTGAGGGGGCAAGCATTGCAATAACCTTACGTTTTTCTTTGATTGCACGAATAACGCGAATAATGTTGCTACGCTCATCAATAGCGCCAAAGGGGCAGGCATTGCGGCAAGCACCACAGGTAACACATTTATCGTAGTCAATAACAGCCTTGCGATTTTCACCAATGCTGATGGCCTCTAAAGCACAGGCACGTACACAGGGGCGATGAATTTCGATAATAGCGCCATAGGGGCATACATTTTTGCAGCGTCCGCATTCAATACATTTGTTTTTATCGATAAAGGCTCTATCCTGAATAATGCTAATAGCATTTTTAGGACAGTTAATCATACATTTATGGGCAATGCAGTGACGGCACATATCGGTAACATAGTAGGTATCGATGGGGCATTGGTCACAGGCAGCGGGGAGAACGTCAATCAATGGCAAATCTGTACGTTCAGGACCATATAAGGTCATTTTAGATGCTTCGATGATGTTTTCCTTGCATTCCTGGCCTAGGGCCATATCGATACGGTTTTTTAGTACGGCTCTTTCCTTATAAACACAGCAGCGTAGACGGGGAGTATCCTCGCGGACCTCCTGTAATATATCATAGACATTGTCGATAAGCACGTCATTCCAGGTATATCGTGATAAATGCTCTAAAACCATGCGGCGTAGTTGAGCAACAGCTGTAAGCTCCATGAAATAGTCACCTCGTAATTTTTCCTGTATTTGTGGGGTTCACTGATATGAAGATGCTGCTTTGGTTAAGCAGCTATAATATGAATAAAAATGAATACTATTTATAACTTCTCTGCTTAGGCTAATAATCCTGCCGAAATTTATGTTAAATTGTTGCAAAGGCAGTCCTATACAGAATTGATATTTATGAATCTAGGTAGTAATAAGCGCCTAAAGCAGCTTATTGAACATACCTTAGGCGCACTGATATTTTATTAGCAATAGTTAAGCTTATTTTTTCTTGATGTTCATTTGCTCCGCTAAAGCCTGAATATTAAAGCCTTCGCCACGCAGCAGAGCATCTATTCTGGCAACAACAACAGGATGCATGCTGAGGCTGCGTGCCTCCCATAGCTTTTCGCGGATGTAGGGAGTGATATATTCCTGTCCCCATTCCTCTAAAAGGGCTGCTGCAATGCCACGGGGCCAGTCATAGGCAGAGGTAAGAGCGGCAATGACGATGCCCTCGCCCTCGCCAGGATGGAAACGCAGATAACGTAGGGGAGCAAGCAAATCATCCGCATTATTAAGATAAAGATTAATATTTTTTTCAATACCGCTAATAACTGTAAGAGAGCGGTTATCTGTTTCAAAGGCTAGCAAAAAGTCGAAAAGCTTGATTTCCTGGGGATGCTTACACCAGTATTTAAAAAGGCGGTCCCAAATATCAATTTTCATCTCAAAGGCTAGATCACACAAGCTATAGTTAATTTCATCATCAACTATAAGCTTTGCATCAATTTCCTGCTGCCAATCCTTATGAAAAATCAGGTGCTCGCATTTTGCTAAAAGCAGATTAGTTTGATTGGGCGTAAGATGCTGCCAGTTTTCATTTTGAATGGTTATATGAAGACCAATGCTGATACCGATAACATCCAGAATGTCATCTGGTTCCTCGCTATAGCGTTCAGCAATTTTTAAAAGTGCATCTACGTGAGCATAGACATCAATTGAGGAAATAGCAAAGTTTTCCTCCAATAACTCTCCAGGAAAGTCATTAAGCAGACGCAGGAGATTGCCAATGATTGCAGCTGCGCCCTTATAGCTTTCGTAAGTAATGTCTTCATTTCTGAGAAAGCTTAAAAGCTTACTGATACGTACAAGTCTGATGGACAGTGGAGGATATTCTACAGCAATATCAATGCCGTTTTGAATAAGCCACAGCTGCTGCTCATGGTCATGGCATTCTGCTTCGTTGATAGCATAAACCTTACCCCAGCCGCTGGTGCATTTCATGATTTGCCAAATTACGTCCTGAGGAGAAAGCTCGCTCAGTTTGCAGGCAAAGAGAAAGAAGAAGGTGAACTCCTCGCAGTGAGATGCTGTTACAAGGTCCAGCCACAGCTCGGGTTCTTCCTCTTGGATACGGTCCAAACCGTAAATACCTAAAAGCACCATGGCAAATTTAAAGGGTTCACGATGATTGGCATGATAAAAAAGGGTGCGGGCAAATTCTAAAACATCCTTATCATTATCCTCGATGCCAAATTCGTCCGCAAAGGGGTCACAGATTGTAGAAACAGAAATGCTGCACAGATGAGTGTACAGTTTATGTCTATTTTCCATAGTCTGATTATTTAAAAAGCTGCGTAAAAGACTAATTGCTCTTTTGGCGCCTTCCTGATTAGGCGGAAACTCCGTAGTGTAGTAAAAGGCGTCCTCAGAGCCAAAGGGCCTGGGAACAGTCGGATTAGGGTCGTCGGGAAGGGTGGACTCTGTAAAGCGTCCGTCCTCGTCAATATGACTGCTAATATAACGAAATAATGCTATACCTATGATAAACACCTCCTTGGTGTAGGTAGAAGTTTATAGAGAAAAGAAAAGGACTGCCTAAGACAGCCCTTTTCTGAATTAACGATTGTGGCGACAGATGGTCGCTGCTTCGTATCATTATAGCAATATAGTTATTTTTCGTCAACGTAGGAGGTCATTGCCAGACAGATAAGTAGTTATAGAATACTTATCTGTAGTATAGAGGCTTATGGCAGCCTCTTATTTAATCTGAGTAGAAATTTCCATTAAGCAATCGCCACTGTCTACGCGTTCTCCTGCACTGACATGAATGGCGCTGATAATGCCGCTGATGGGAGCAGAGAGTGTGGTTTCCATCTTCATGGCTTCGGTTACGATTAAGGGAGTGCCCTTAGTAACAGCCTGTCCCTTTTCAACAAGCAGTTTAACAACGGAGCCGGAGAGAGAGGCACCAATTTCACCATTGTTGCTTTTATCAGCTTTTTTGCGTACAGCTGCAGTTGCTTTTACATTGCGGTCCTTGATTTCGATTTCACGAGGTAGACCGTTGAATTCAAAGGTAACGGTACGCATACCTGCAGCGTTAGGCTCGGAGATATGGATGAGTTTGATAACTAGGGTTTTGCCCTGCTCGATTTCTACCTTGATAACCTCACCGATATTCATACCGAAGAAGAAGGTAGGAGTATCAAGTACGGAAACATCACCAAATTTATTGTAGCGTTCTACCCAATCAGTAAATACCTTGGGATAGAGGCAGTAGGAGCTTACTGCTTCATCGGTAGTAGGAGCACCAATTTCAGCCAGCTTGCTGCGTACTTCTTCAAAATCTACAGGCTTCAATGCTGCACCAGGACGAACCGTAATAGGCTGACGTCCCTTAAGTACGATTTTTTGCAGCTTTTCAGGGAAGCCCTGATAGGGGGTACCAATACGTCCTTCAAAGAATTCCACTACAGAAGCAGGGAAATCAAGTACATCACCCTTAGCATACACATCCTCTTCGCTCAGCTTGTTTTGTACCATAAAGAGAGCCATATCGCCTACTATTTTAGAGGAGGGAGTAACCTTGATCAGGTCGCCAAACATCATGGATACACGATGATACATATACTTGATTTCTTCCCAGCGTTCAATAAGTCCTAATGCTTGCGCCTGTTGCTTCAGGTTGGTGTATTGTCCGCCAGGCATTTCATGAACGTATACCTCAGGATTGGGAAAGTTTTCTGTTCTATCTGCAGCCTTGTAGTAGGGGCGTACAGTTTCCCAATAGCGGGATAGCTCGTTCATAGAATCAACATCCAGGCGAGGCTGACGAGGGTGACCACTTAATGCATAGTAGAGGCTGCTGCCACTAGGCTGGGAGGTGCCGCAGCTCATGGCACTCATAGCAGTATCAACAATGTCTACGCCTGCATCGATAGCACGAGCATAGGTGTAAATGGCATTGCCGCTGCCTTCGTGGGTGTGTAGGTGAATAGGTACACCTACATAGGATTTTAAGCTTGCAACAAGGCGGAAAGCTGCTTCAGGTTTTAATAGGCCTGCCATATCCTTAATAGCAATAATGTTAGCGCCAGCCTTTTCCAGCTCACGAGCCATGTCTACATAATATTTTAAATCATATTTATCTCTGCGTGGGTCAAGAATATCGCCAGTGTAGCACAGCGCTGCTTCGGCAACCTTGCCTGCTTCACGAACAGTATCAATGGAAAGACGCATATTGTCTAAGCCGTTAAGACTGTCAAAGATACGGAATACGTCAATACCGTTTTTAGCAGCCAGCTTGATGAACTCTTTTACGACATTATCTGGATAGCTGGTGTAGCCAACAGCGTTAGCACCACGGAGCAGCATTTGGAAGAGAATATTAGGCGCAGCTTGACGGAATTGATTTAAACGCTGCCAGGGACTTTCGTCTAGGAAGCGGTACGCAACGTCAAAGGTAGCGCCGCCCCAGCATTCAAAGGAGAACAGTCCGGGGAGCTTGCCAGCGGTGTCACGCATAACTCTCAGCATATCTGCAGTGCGCAGGCGAGTTGCAAAAAGAGATTGGTGCGCATCACGGAAGGTGGTGTCAGTAATAAGAACCTCCTGCTGTGCCAGTACCCAGTCAGCAAGGCCTTCTGCACCACGGGTGTCAAGAACATGCTTAGCACCGAGGGACATAAAGCCATGATAGGGCTGAGGCATGTTAAGAGGCACAAAGTCCGGCTTAGGCTGAACGCCTACGTTGGAATAGCCGTTAACAGTAATATCAGCAATATAGTTTAACAGCTTGTTGCCACGATCCAAGGGCTTATTGAAAACAAAAAGCTCTGGAGTTGTATCAACAAAGTCTGTAGAATAGTCACCTTTGACAAAGTGAGGGTTTTTCAGAACATTTTCCAAAAATTGGATATTAGTTTTTACGCCGCGGATACGGAATTCCTTTAGGCAGCGGAGCATTTTGGTAATAGCAATTTGATGAGTTAGACCATAGGTAGTAGCCTTAACCAGCAAGGAATCATAGTAGGGAGTGATAACAGAGCCTGTGAAGGCGTTGCCACCGTCCAGACGGATACCAAAGCCACCACCACTGCGATAGGTAATCAGTTTGCCTGTATCGGGCATAAAGTTGTTAGAGGGGTCTTCTGTAGTAATACGGCACTGAATAGCATGGCCATATACGTGGATATCCTCTTGCTTAGGGATAGAGATTTCTTCGCCATGAAGCTCATAGCCTTCTGCAATCTTGATTTGTGCTTGTACAATATCGATGCTAGTGATTTGCTCAGTGACGGTGTGTTCAACCTGAATACGGGGGTTGACCTCAATGAAATAAAACTTACCGTCCGGAGTAGCCAAAAATTCTACAGTACCTGCGCTGACGTAATTAACATTTTTCATCAGCTTAACAGCAGCAGCACAGATTGCTTCACGCTGTTCGTCAGGCAAGGAGAAGGCCGGAGCAATTTCTACCAGCTTTTGGTGACGGCGTTGTACGGAGCAGTCACGTTCATACAGATGCACCAGATTGCCGTGGTTGTCACCTAAAATTTGTACTTCGATGTGTTTGGGATTTTGCAGATATTTTTCAATGTATATTTCATCACTGCCAAAGGCTTTTTTTGCCTCGGATTTAGCTAAATCATAGCTGGCTGCTGCTTCTTCAGCACTTTTGACAACACGCATACCACGTCCGCCACCACCATTAACAGCCTTGATGATAATAGGATAGCCATATTTTTTACCAAAATCCAGCACCTCCTGTACACTGCCTACAGTGCCATCGCTGCCTGGAATCATAGGGATGTTAGCAAGCTGAGCTTGCTTGCGGGCATTAATCTTGTCGCCAAACATAACAAGGTGCTGCAGTTTAGGTCCAATAAAGATAAGTCCTTCCTCAGCACAACGACGTGCAAGATTGCTGTTTTCAGATAAGAAGCCATAGCCGGGATGGATGGCATCTACATCATGCTCCTTGGCGATTTGCAGGATGCCCTCAATATCAAGGTATGCATCTGTGGGGCTTTTACCCTCGCCTACCAGATAAGCCTCATCTGCCTTGTTACGGTGCAGGGACAGAGTATCTTCTTTAGAATATATTGCAACAGTACGAATTCCTAATTCGTTGCAGGCACGGAAAACGCGGATGGCAATTTCGCCGCGGTTAGCAACTAAAACTGTTTTGATTGCGGGCATCGTTTCAACCTCCTCGAAAGTTACTTGTAAAGTAGTTTATGCATATTTTATAAAATTAGTCTTTGTATTGCAATATGGTGAACTCATGTATACATAATTCTTTACTTTCAATACTTATTTTATTTGGTTCGTTAATTTACAAATATTTCGCTTGTTAAAATCAACCCAAGCTAGTAACATATAAGTTAACAGTTAGCGTCTGAAATGTAACGATAAGGAGATGAAATTAATGGACGATAATAAGAAGCGACGCCCGATGCTGTACTATTATGTACTGGCGATGCTGATAATTTTACTTATTAACACTGTTATCGTGCCTACCTTCTTTAGCCCTAAGGTGAAGGAGGTTTCCTATGATAACTTTATCAAGATGGCAGATGACGGTAAGTTTTCTAAGGTAGAGATTACAGACAAGCGTATTGCTGCCTTGTGTAAAGATGAAAACAATAAAGAAATTGTTGTAACTGGTCGTGTTGAGGACCCGCAGCTTGCAGACCGCCTGATGCAGAGCAAGGTAGAGTTTTCCCAGGTTGTTCCCAAAGAGGATTCCTTCATAGTAAGCTTCCTTAAAAATTGGGTGCTGCCTATTATGCTGTTCTTTGCTTTAGGTCAGCTCTTTATGTATTTTATGAGCAAGCGTATGGGTGGCGGCAACGCTATGACCTTTGGCAAGAGTAATGCTAAGGTTTATGTGGAGGCCCAAACAGGCAAAAGCTTTGCTGACGTAGCTGGTCAGGACGAGGCTAAGGATGCCTTGATGGAGCTGGTGGATTTTCTGCATAATCCTGAAAAATACAAAGAGATTGGTGCCAATATGCCTAAGGGTGCTCTTTTGGTTGGACCGCCTGGCACTGGTAAAACTCTTTTGGCTAAGGCTGTTGCTGGTGAAGCAAAGGTTCCCTTCTTTTCTATCAGCGGCTCTGAATTTGTAGAGATGTTTGTTGGTATGGGTGCTGCTCGTGTTCGTGATTTGTTTAAGCAGGCACAGGAGAAGGCTCCGTGTATTGTGTTTATTGACGAGATTGATGCGATTGGTAAGCGTCGTGATAGTGGTCAGTTTGGCGGCAATGACGAGCGTGAGCAAACCTTGAATCAGCTTCTGAGCGAAATGGATGGCTTTGATGGCAGCAAGGGTGTAGTTATCTTGGCTGCTACTAACCGTCCTGAATCCTTGGATAAGGCCTTGCTCCGCCCCGGACGCTTTGATAGACGCATTCCTGTGGAGCTGCCGGATATTGGTGGTCGTGAGGCAATCCTAAGAGTTCACGCTAAAGATGTAAAGATGGCTGAAAACATTGACTTTAAGTCTTTGGCAAGAGCTACTGCAGGTGCTTCTGGTGCCGAGCTTGCTAATATTGTTAACGAAGCTGCTCTGCGTGCTGTAAAAATGCAGCGTAAAGAGGTAGAACAAGCAGACCTTGAAGAATCTATTGAGGTTGTTATTGCTGGCTACCAACGCAAGGGCGCGGTAATTTCTCCTGAGGAAAAACGCGTTATTGCATATCATGAAATTGGTCACGCTCTAGTAGCAGCTATGCAGAAGAACTCTGCACCTGTGCACAAGATTACCATTATTCCTCGTACCAATGGTGCTCTTGGCTATACCATGCAGATTGCAGAAAATGATTCTGTGCTGATGAAAAAGGAAGAGCTTTTTAACAAGATTGTTACGCTAACTGGTGGTCGTAGTGCGGAAGAGGTTGTATTTAATTGCGTAACCTCTGGCGCTTCTAACGATATTGAGCAGGCTACTAGGATTGCTCGTGGTATGGTTACACGCTTTGGCATGACAGATGAATTCGATATGATGGCGACAGAGGTTGTCACCAATATGTATCTTGGCGGTGATACATCCTTGCAGTGCAGTCAGGAAACTGCAGGCAAGATTGATGCTAAGGTTTTAGAGATTATTAAGGAGGCTCATCAGAAGGCAAAAACGATTCTGCTTGAAAATCGTGATAAGCTGGATGTTTTGGCTGGTTACCTTTTAGAGAAGGAAACTATTACTGGTGATGAGTTTATGGCGCTGCTGCGTAAGGAAGAGGAGCAGGCTGCAGAAGAAGCTTAATAGGTACAAAAAGAAGAGGCTGGGACGTTGGTCCTAGCCTCTTTACTTTACATTAAGTATATTATTTTATATATGGTAGTTTAATGCAATTATATATTCCTCCACTTAAATGGACTTTCTTAACGCATGCTTCGTGCAGAACCATGACGAAATTACGGGATTAATTTGTTTGAGGTGGCAGAGGTTTTCTAGCACCCTTATTTCTATGGTTCTAAGCACTTGCAAGCTAAAAGTCCAATGCGTTACGGAATATAATAATTGCTATTTAAGTCAGGTAGATAGGCAGTCATATATTCCTCCACTTAGGTGGAGTGTTTTATACAATCATGTAAAGCTGAAAGCCTTGGGTGTCACAGGACACTAGCTTGTAGTTAATGCCGCTGCGTTGCCCTTCAAAGGTGTATACGTGCTCCAGTCCGTGAATATGACCATAGACGCAGTCATTGACGCCGTATTTTTCCATAAGCTCAGAAAATACTGTTATTTCCTCAGCGGCAAATACAGGCGGATAGTGGAGTGCGGTGATGATGCGGTCAGGATTTTGCGCTGCTGCTGCCTGCAAGGACATTTCTAGACGGATGGCTTCACGTTTATAGATTTTATCATCCTCGTCGTTAAAGCTTTCTGATGATGGTAAAATCCAGCCACGAGTACCACAGATAGCTGTGCTGCCAACCATGATGCAGCCGTTTTGCAGGAATTCAAAGCTTTTTCCGTACATGTCTTGCATTTTCTTAAGGCTACCCCACCAGTAGTCGTGATTGCCTCTTAAGAGTAGCTTGCGGCCTGGCAATTGAGCAATCCAGTTTAAATCATCTGTAGCATTAGCCAGGCCCATGGCCCAGGAGGTATCGCCACAGATAATAACTGTATCCTCATCAGTAACTGTATTAAGCCAATTGTTTTTGATTTTTTCTTTATGTCCCAGCCAATGCTCGCCAAAGATTTCCATAGGCTTGGCCGGTGGCTCGCCTGACAGGTGCAGGTCGCCAATAGCGTAAATATGCATAAATAACCTCGTTTAGCCTAAAAGCAGCTTGCGCAGAGCTGTCATATCCTCTGCATAATAATCGACACCTGCATTGGCAAGCTCGTTAGGATAAGCAAAGCCAAAGCCTACACCGATGCAGGGAATATCATTGGCGTGAGCTGCGAATACATCCTGTTCTCTATCACCGATAAGGAAGGTTTTAGCTTTTTGTTCAGGAGTTGTTATATTCCATTTGTCCAAGGCTTTGGCAACTACCAGTGCCTTATTATTCATTTTGCCTTCTAAATCACAGCCGGTAATATCTTCTAAAAAGGGATTGATGCCGTAGCGTTCTGCGATGCGTACTGCAAAAACCTCGGGCTTAGCAGTTGCCATGCCCAGCTTGCGGTTGTCCTTTTGCAAATCAGCTAAAAGCTCTAAAATACCTTCATAGGGATAGTTTTCCCAAATACCTATATCAGTGTAGCGGTCTCTATATTTGTCTACAGCAAGATGTGCCTGTTCCTCTGTGAGACCGTAATATTTGATAAAGGAGTCTAAAAGCGGAGGACCAATGAAGACATTGAGCTTTTCTAAATCAGGCTCTTCTATATTTTGGCTACGCAGTGCGTATTGAACGCATTTGGTAATACCCTCAGCAGAGTTGGTTAGGGTACCGTCTAAATCGAATAGTAAATTTTGAAACATTATTATCTCCTTGTATAGTAATATCTGATTAGAATTTTGATAAAATATAGAGTAATTATAACATAAAATTAGTATTGATGATACAATGGAAAGGTAGCGTGAAAAGTTATATGCTGTTTTAACTATCCGTTATTATTTTATTAATTTTCAGTAAGAAAGGAAATAAACTTATGGCTATAAAATTGTACGAAAATGATTCAATGCTTAAGCACTGCGGGGCTGTTGTGACCGCTTGCACAGAGGCTGATGGAAGATTTTTAATAGAGCTTGACCAAACTGTATTCTTTCCTGAGGGTGGAGGCCAGCTTAGTGATAAAGGCACTATTGGCGGCGTTAAGGTTAGCTACGTGTCTGAAAAAAATGGACATATTTATCATGAGTGCGATAAGCCTTTACCAATTGGTGCTGAGGTGGAGGCTGTGCTGGATTGGAGTGTGCGCTTGGATAGAATGCAGCAGCATTTAGGCGAGCATATTTTAAGCTATGCCTTTTGGAAGCTGTTTAAGGCTAATAACGTGGGGTTTCATATGCACGAGGATAGTGTGAGTATTGATTTAGATAAGGAAATGACTGTTGAACAGCTTATTAAAGCAGAGCATTTGACCAATGAAATTATTTGGGATAATCGTCCTGTTAATGTTAGCTATATAGATAGTACAGAGCTAGAAAAGCATAAGAATGAGATGCGTAAGTACAATGATAAGCTGACTGGCACACTGCGTATTGTTGCTGTAGAGGGTGCTGATGTTTGTACCTGCTGCGGAACTCATCCGCCTTTTACTGGTATGATTGGCAGCGTAAAAATTATTCGTAGCGATAGGTACAAGGGCGGCTGCAGAGTAGAATTTTTATGCGGACGTAGAGCGCTTGTGGATGCTGATAAAAAGAATGCTATTCTTTTGCAGGTAGCAGCTGATTTTTCTGCTAAGCCTGAGCAGGTGCTTGAGCGTTTGGCTAAGCTAAATATAGAGCAGGCAGCACTGTATGAACAGCTAAAGGAAAAGACGTTGGCGCTTTTGGAGCGTGATTTACAAGATAAGCTGGTACAGGCTAAGCTGCGTGCGGATGGTTCAAGATTATTGGTTATGGAGCTGGTTGGCGGTGATGGTAAGGACAGCAAGCTGCTTTTAAGTAAGCTGGCAGAGTTGGAAAACACAGTATCTGTAATTCTTTCCATACAGCCTGAACGTATTAGCTACATTGTAGTGCTGGGTGCTAATACTGTAGGTGATTGCAGAGCTTACATTAAAATCGTTAATACAATCTTTGATGGTCGTGGCGGTGGTAAGCCAGACTGTGCTCAAGGTGGTGCTCCCTTCTGTCAGGATTGGCAGGATAGGTTGAAGGCTGCTGAGGAGACTTTGCTGAAGGCGTAGCTTCTATGCCTATTATGGTAAAAAACCTAAAGGTATTAGGATGATATAACCATAGCAAGAGAGTGGTTTAAGATAGTGGCATGCAGTCATGCCTATGAGTATAACAATATTAAAAAAAGAGGCTGCCATTAGCTTGGTAGCCTCTTTACAATTTTACAGCTCTTTGATTTTATCCATGAGCTTTGCAACTTCTTCGTCTTTAGTTGCCCAGCTGGTGCAGATACGGACGCTGTAGTTGCCGTCAGGAAGATAAGAGTTGAGACTAAGGATAAAATACTCGCTCAGCTTATTGTATTGCTGCGGTGTCATAATGACAAATTGTTGGTTGGTCGGAGATTCTGTTAAGAACTTAAAGCCCTTCTCTAAGAGTAAATCGCGGATTGCAAGTGCATGTCTTGTAGCCTTGCCACAGATTTCAAAATACAGGTTATTCTTGAAAATAGTGCCAAATTGTACACCTAAAAGACGACCTTTAGCAAGGATTGCGCCAGCCTGCTTGGCAATGGTACGGAAGTCCGGCTTTAAAGCAGGATTGGTAATAACAACTGCTTCACCAAAGAGAAGGCCACATTTTGTACCACCGATGTAGAATACATCGCAGCTATTTGCCAAATCAGCAAGGGTCATGTTGCTATCAGGTGCAGCCAAAGCATAGCCTAGGCGTGCACCGTCAACAAAGAGGTAAAGACCCACACTTTGACAATATGCGTAAAGCTCTGCCATTTCTTCTTTGGAGTACATGCTGCCTATTTCTGTAGGCTGTGAGATATAAACTAATTTGGGCTGTGCCCAATGCTCGCGGGCGGGGTCAGTATCATATTGCTCCCAGGCTGCCTTTACCATAGCGGCGGTCAGCTTGCCATCTTCACTGGGAAGCTCAATAACCTTGTGCCCAGTGTGTTCGATAGCACCTGCTTCATGGGTATTAACATGGCTTTGTACAGTAGCTAATACAGCCTGATGAGGTCGCAGAGCTGCACAGATAATAGTAAGGTTAGTTTGGGTGCCGCCTACAAGAAAGTGCACATCGGCATCCATTCGACCGCAGGCCTTTTTAATCAGCTCGCGTGCTTCGTCGCAGTATGGATCCAAACCATAGCCATCAGTTTGGTCCATGTTGGTTGCAGCCAGTTTTTCTAAAATAGAAGGATGGCATCCTTCAGTGTAGTCACTATTAAAACGATACATTATAATCACCTCTAAAAATTGGCGTAAGAAGCTGTTCGTTATGTACACGATAGCTTTTCGAAAATATGTAGCTTAATTATATCACTATTATAGGGACATAACTATAAAAATTCTTACTTGTATGTATGATATATAGCATGAATAGCGTTATTTTTGATTTGCAATGTGTGTATAAAAGAAAAAGCTGTGCTAAAATTAATCAGCACAGCAGATATTTTAGTTCTTTTTGCTAAGAAGCTTTTTGCCTAAGGTTTCATAAAGGATTGGCAGCAGAGAGAAGGCAACGATACCAAGTGTTACTAAGGTGAAGTTTTGCTTGATGACAGGAATGTTACCAAAGAAGTAGCCGCCACCAACAAAGATAGTTACCCATACTACGGCACCAATAACATTGTAGTGAGCAAAGGTTAGATAGTGCATTTTGCCGATGCCTGCCACAAAGGGAGCGAAGGTACGGACGATAGGAACAAAGCGAGCAAGAAAAATAGCCTTGTGACCATGCTTAGCATAAAAATCAGAAGCCTTATCAATATGCTCCTTCTTAATCAGGCTGTTTTTGGCATTGATCATGCGCATTCCTAGATGCTCACCTATCATATAGTTGCAGGCATCACCTAAAACAGCAGATACTAGAAAGATTACGGTAATGATTTTTATGTCCATGCCATCAGGAGCAGTTGCTGCCAGTGCGCCGCAGGCAAACAGTAAAGAGTCACCAGGCAGGAACGGTGTTACAACTAAGCCTGTTTCGCAGAAAACCACCATAAACAAGATGGCGTAGATAAGATGACCGTAGGCTGCCATGATTTCAGGCAGATGCTTGTCCAAATGTAAAATAAGATCAATAAAATACATTAAATATGCTTCCATGAATTACTTTTGCCTCCAAATTATTTCTAGTCAAATCATTCTACCACAAATAGTGAGCTATGTCATAAAATTTGCAAATTTTTTTCACGCTAAAGAAGTTTTTCTTTAGGGGATTGGGAAAAGCTTTTGCCGATGAGTGGGGAATATGTTATAATGAAGCGGAATGGCGATATATTATATAGTATTATAATTTAAAAAGCTTAAAGGAGTCTAAAATGGAAAACGAACTTTGTTGGTGTGGCAGCGGTAAGGCATATGCTGACTGCCACAAAATTATTGATGATAAAATTGCTATCCTTCGCAAGCAGGGACAAGAGGTTCCTGACAGAGAGATGATTAAGACACCGGAACAGATTGCCGGTATTCGCGAGGCCTGCAAAATCAATACTGCAATTTTAGATGAGGTTGCTAAGCATATCAAGGCTGGCATGACTACTGCAGATATTGACCGTATTGTGTATGATTTTACTATTGCTCATGATGCAACTCCCGCACCGTTGGGCTTTTGCGGCTTCCCGAAAAGTGTATGCACTTCTGTAAACGATCAGGTTTGTCATGGTATTCCTGATGAAAAGACTGTGCTGCGCAGTGGTGATATCGTTAATGTTGACGTATCCACTATTTATAAGGGCTATTATGCAGACGCTTCTCGTATGTTTATGATTGGCAAGGTAAACAAGCAGGCTGCAGATTTAGTGGCTATTTCTAAGCAATGTCTGCAAAAGGGCTTGGAGGCAGCTCAGCCATGGGCACATCTTGGCGATATTGGTGCTGCAGTTTCTCAGCTGGCACGTAAGCATGGCTATTCTGTAGTAGAAGAGTTTGGCGGTCATGGCGTTGGTATTGATTTCCACGAAGAACCCTTTGTTTGCCATGTTGGTAAGCGTAAAACCGGTATGGTACTGGTTCCTGGTATGATTTTTACTATTGAGCCCATGATTAACACTGGTCGTAGAGATATTTTTATTGATGCAGCCAATGACTGGACTGTTTATACTGTTGATGGTGGTCTTTCTGCTCAATGGGAGCATACCATTTTGATTACTGAGGATGGTCCTGAGATTTTGACCTATTAATTTGTTAAGCTTTACGGCCATTTCTAAGGGTGCAGCGGTTGGCGCTTTTAGATGAAGGCGGCTTTATAAAAATATTTTTGGAGGTGCATTTTAAGTGAGTTCCTTTTTGGAAAAAACCTTTAAACTGGCTGAACACAAGACTGACATTAAAACCGAGCTTGTAGCTGGTTTGACAACCTTTATGACCATGGCCTATATTTTGGCTGTTAACCCCAGTATTTTGGGTACTACCGGCATGGATGCAGGTGCCGTATTTACTGCAACTGCTTTAGGTGCTTGCCTGGGTACCATTCTGATGGCAGTGCTGTCCAACTATCCCTTTGCGCTGGCTCCAGGCATGGGCCTTAATGCTTTCTTTGCCTTCACTGTTTGTGGTCAAATGGGTTATCCCTGGCAGGTAGCCTTGGCTGCTGTATTTGTTGAAGGTATCATCTTCATTATCCTTTCCTTAACTAAGGTTCGTGAAGCAATCTTCAACTGCATTCCTAATGCTTTAAAATTTGGTGTTACTGCAGGCATTGGTCTGTTTATTGCCTTCATTGGTATGCAAAGCTCTAAAATCGTTGTAGACGGTGTTACTCTGGTAACCCTCTATCCCTTCAAGGCTTCTTTGGCTGACGGCACCTTCTGGACTACTGGTATTGGTGCACTGCTTGCTATGATGGGTGTAGTTGTTACTGCTGTAATGCTGGCTAAAAAGGTTCCTGGCGGCATTTTGCTGGGCATCCTCTTTACCTGGGTAATGGGTATGATTTTTGAGCTGACCGGTATTTATATTCCTAATCCTGAAATGGGTATGTTCTCTGTAATGCCTAACTTCTCTGCTGGTCTGTCCGTACCTAGCCTTGCTCCTACCTTTATGCATCTGGATTTCAGTGCAATTATGTCCTTTAACTTTATCACCATTGTACTGGCATTTATGTTTGTTGACCTGTTTGATACCCTTGGCACCCTGATTGGCGTAGCTTCTAAGGCTGACATGCTAGACAAAGAAGGCCGTCTGCCTAAGATTGAAGGCGCACTGCTGGCTGACTCTATTGCTACCACTGGTGGCGCTGTACTGGGTACCTCCACTGTAACCACCTTCGTAGAAAGCTCTGCAGGTGTTGCTGCTGGTGGCCGTACCGGTCTGACTGCTATTGCTGTTGCCATCCTGTTTGCACTGAGCTTGTTCCTGGCTCCTATTTTCCTGGCTATTCCTGCCTTTGCAACTGCTCCCGCACTGATTGTTGTAGGCTTTATGATGGTTAGCGGTCTGATGAATGTTGACTTCAATGACTACACTGAAGCAGTTCCTGCATTTATCGCAGCTGTTGCAATGCCCTTTGCTTATTCTATTTCCGAGGGCATTTCTTTAGGCGTAATCTCCTACGTTGTAATTAACCTGCTGTGCGGTGAAACCAAAAAGAAAACTAACTGGCTGCTGTATCTGCTGGCTATTATCTTTGTTCTTAAATATATCTTCGTATAAAACGCTGTAGTAGCAGCTTTGCTAAGCAAGCTGTCAGCGAATGAGGTAAATAAAATGAATGACCGTGTAAGAGCGGTCGCATTAGGAAACGACCCTGCTGATCTCCTGCTGAAGAACGGCAGGGTCGTTGACGTGCTGACCGAAACTATTTATGATGCTGATGTAGTAATTGCAGATGGTGTAATTGCAGGTGTTGGTCAATATACTGAGGCCGAGAAAATTGTAGATTTAAAGGGAGCGTATATTGCTCCTGGCCTGATTAACTCTCACTGTCATGTAGAAAGCTCCATGGCGGCACCGGAGGTTTATTGTGCAGAGGAGCTGCGTTGGGGTACAACTACCTTGATTACTGATCCTCATGAAATTGCCAACGTAGCAGGTGCTGCAGGCATCCGTTATATGCTGGATGCAGGCAAAAATATGCCCATCAATTACTACGTGCAGCTGCCTAGCTGCGTTCCTGCTACTCCCTTTGAACATGCAGGCTGCGTAATGGAGGCTAAGGACATTGCCGAGCTGATGGATTTGCCTGGAGTGCTTGGCTTGGGTGAAATGATGAATGTTCCAGGAGTTCTCAATAACGATCCGCAGGTGTTACAAAAGCTTCAGCTCTTTAACGAGCAGGGAAGAGTTATTGATGGTCATGGTCCTTGCTTAAGTGGTAAAGCACTGCAGGCCTATGCTGCCAGCGGTATTGCTACTGACCATGAAAGCATGAGTTGGGAGGAGGCCAAGGAAAAGCTGCGTGCAGGTATTAATTTGCCTGTTCGTGAAGGCAGTGCCAGCCGCAATCTGACAGCTATTATTAAGGGTGTTCTTGCAGAGGGTATTGATGTAAGTGGACTCAGCTTTTGCACTGATGATAAGCATCTTGCCGCTATTCGTCAGGAGGGAACCATTCGCAACTGTGTGAAGATGGCTATAGAGCTGGGCATGAATCCTGTACGTGCATTGCGCATTGCTTCTATTAATGCGGCCCGTATTTATGGCTTAAAGCGTTTAGGTGCTATTGCTCCGGGCTGGCAGGCTGATATTGTGGTCTTTAATGATTTGGAGAAGCTGGAGCCTCTTTACGTTTTCCATAAGGGCGTTGATGCTTTACAGGCAGCGGAGTCTGTAGAGCGTGTAGAGCCCGCGGCGGAGCTGCGTGGCAGTGTTCGTCCGGCGGATGTTAGCGAAAAAATCTTTACTATGGAAATTGCTCCGGAGGCGGAATATCATGTTATTGATATGCTGCCTGGAGAAATTTTTACAGAGCATGCTGTATTGAAGGGCAGTGATGTTAAAAAGGCTTTGGCAGAGGGCAGTGTGCACTTCATAGCAGTTCTTGAACGTCATCATGGCACTGGCAATGTAGGTCTTGGACTTATTCGTGGCTATGGGCTGCGTGACGGAGCTGTAGCAACAACAGTAGCTCATGACTCCCATAACCTGATTGTACTTGGCACTAGTGCTCCGCAAATGGCTATTGCAGCTAAGGAGCTGGTGCGTGTACAGGGTGGCTATACATTAGTAAAAAATGGTACTGTAGTAAAAACCTTGCCACTTAATATTTGCGGCTTAATGAGCAGCGCTGATAGTGAAGCTCTTAACGAAGATTTGGAAATTATTAAGGAAGCGGCTCATGCTCAGGGCGTACCACAGGGCGTTGATCCCTTTATTAGCTTAAGCTTTATGGCGCTGCCTGTAATTCCCAAGCTGCGTATGACTGATATGGGACTTTTTGATGCAGAGCACTTTTGCTTCATTTGAAAATCTATGCTAAAAATATTCACAAAAAATAGCTTGCTTATTGGTGGGGTATATGATACAATCATCTAGTGTCAATATTTTAATGAATATATAATTTATGTTCTATGTAAAGAGAGGTGTAAAGAATGAAAGAAAAGATTCATCCGAACTACGGTGAGGTTACTGCTACCTGTGCATGCGGCGCAAGCTTCGTTACTGGCAGCACTAAAAAAGAATTGCGCGTGGATGTTTGCTCTAAATGCCATCCATTCTTCACCGGTCAACAACGTAACGTTGCTGCTCGCGGTCGTATTGAAAAATTCAACAAACGTTACAACAAAGAACAATAATTTACATTCACAGCAGAGCTTATATAGCTCTGCTGTGTTTATATCTAGAAGAAAGTTAGCCTAACTATGGAAAAGAAGAAATTGAGCGTAGGCGGACAAGCCGTTATTGAAGGCGTAATGATGCGCGGTCAGGATAAAATTGCTGTTGCCGTACGTCAGCCTGATGGAGATATTGCTGTGGATGTACGTCCTGTCAGCAGTATTCGTGATAAATATCCAATTTTGAAAAAACCGCTGCTTCGCGGCGTTGTTGCTTTATTTGAGTCATTGTATGAGGGCATGAAGGCATTGACATATTCTGCCCAAGTTTCAGGAGAGGAAGAGGAGCAGCTGAGCGACAAAGAGATGGTAATGACCATTGCTACCTCTGTGCTTTTAGCTGTAGGCTTGTTTATTGTACTGCCAACCTGGTCCATGCGTTTTATGCATACCCTGACTAATGACCCTATGCTGCTTAATCTGGCTGAGGGCATTATGCGTATGCTCATTTTTATCGGCTATATTGCAGCTATATCCTCTATGAAGGATATTCAAAGAGTGTTTCAGTACCATGGTGCGGAGCATAAAACTATTTATACCTATGAAGCGGGATTGCCACTGCAGGTGGAAAATGTACGACAGTTTACTACATTACACCCTCGCTGCGGCACTAATTTTCTGATGATTGTTATGCTCATCAGTATGTTTATCTTTACCTTTTTAGGCTGGCCTAATTTGGTGGAGCGCATTCTTTCCCGTGTTATCCTGATGCCTGTTATAGCAGGTGTCAGCTACGAAATCATCCGCTTTGCCGGTAATCATGCAGATAATGCTTGCGTTCATTATGCAATTTTGCCGGGACTGCTGCTGCAAAAGCTGACCACTCGTCAGCCGGACGATTCTCAAATGGAGGTTGCTATTGCCTCCTTGAAGGCTGTACTGCCTGAGGATGACCCTGTCATGGTGGCAACTGCTGAAGCAGAAGCAAAAATAGCTGCGGAAGAAAATTTAGAAAAGCAAGCTGTAGAAGCTTAACGAAGCAGGAAAAATCCTGCTGTTATAGAAATGATATATAAATAACCCCTAAAATCACATCTACAGGAGAAGGAAAATGCTGGATAAATTACAAGCAATCGAAGATAGATATTTAGATTTAGAGGCTAGAATCAGTGACCCCGATGTTATTGCTAATCAGACTGAATGGCTGAAATGCACGAAGGCTCATGCTAAGATGGAGCCAGTTGTTACTGCCTTTCGTGAATACCGTGATATGGTAAAGGCAAAGGAGGAGGCTGAGGAAATTCTTCAGGCTAATGAGGATGCCGACTTAGTGGAAATGGCTAAGGAGGAGCTGAAGGAGCTGAAGCCTCAAATTGAGGAGTACGAGGAAAAGCTGACTATTTTGCTGCTGCCATCTGATCCTAACGACGACAAAAACGTTATTGTGGAAATCCGTGGTGGCGCTGGTGGCGATGAGGCAGCTCTGTTTGCAGGCGTACTTTTCCGCATGTATATGCGCTATGCAGAGGTGCGTGGCTGGAAGGTAGAGGTTATGGACTCCAGTCCTACCGAGCTGGGTGGCTTTAAAGAGGTTGTTTTCCAAATTAATGGTGATAGCGTATATAGTCGTATGAAATTTGAAAGTGGTGTACACCGTGTACAGCGTGTACCGGAAACTGAATCTCAGGGCCGTGTACATACCTCCACTGTTACTGTAGCAGTGCTGCCTGAGGCAGAAGAGGTTGATGTAGAAATCAATCCTGCTGATTTGCGTGTAGATACCTATCGTGCAGGTGGTGCTGGCGGTCAGTACGTAAACAAAACTGAATCTGCTGTACGTATTACCCATATTCCTACTGGTATCGTAGCTCAATGTCAGGATGAAAAATCCCAGCTGAAGAACCGTGAAAAATGTATGCGTGTTCTCCGTGCCCGTATTTTGGAGCAGGCGCAGGAGGAGCAGCGTGCAGCTACTGCTGAGGACCGTAAGAGCCAGGTTGGCACCGGTGACCGCAGCGAACGTATTCGTACCTATAACTATCCTCAGGGACGTGTAACAGACCACCGTATTGGTCTGACTCTCCATAAGCTGGAGGCAATTGTCAACGGTGATATGGAAGAGCTTGTAAGCGCTCTGATTACTGCAAAGCAAAGTGAACAATTACGTCAGGTGAAATAAGATGGACAAGCCTGTTTGGACTATCATTAAAATTTTAGATTGGACGAAGCAGTACTTCACAGACAGAGGCGTGGAAAATCCGCGCCTCGATGCTGAAGTGCTGCTTTGTGCTGTTTTACAGTGCGAGAGAATCAAATTATACATGGATTTTGAGCGCCCTTTGACTAGTGCGGAGCTGGCTAAGTATAAGGAATATGTTGCCCGTCGTGGACAGCACGAGCCCTTAGCCTATATTTTGGGCGAAAAGGAATTTATGCGTAACAGCTTTAAGGTTACACCTGCAACATTGGTTCCTAGACCAGAAACAGAGCTGCTGGTGGAAAGTCTTATAAAGGCCGCCAACCTGCTTAATGAAAATGGCGATGTAAAAATTTTAGACATTGGCACAGGTAGCGGTGCTATTATTGTATCCCTTTTGGATTATTTGCCTAACGCTAAGGGTGTAGGCGTAGATATTAGCATGGATGCTTTGGTTGTAGCTGAGGAAAATGCCCGTCGTATTGGCGTTAGAGAGCGTGCTGGATTCGTCCGCAGTGATTTGTTCAGCCGTATTCCTGCAGATAAGAAGTTTGATATTATCGTTTCTAATCCGCCCTATATTCCTGCAGCGGATATTGCCGGACTGGCCAAGGATGTACAAAAGGAGCCTCATGGAGCTCTTGATGGTGGCATCGACGGATTAGATTTTTATCGTCGTATCATTAATGAGGCTATGGAGCATATGGCCGCAGAGGGCATTTTGGCTTTTGAGGTGGGTATTAACCAGGCTCAGATAGTAGCGGAGCTGTGCCGTCAGGCTGGCTTTAAAGAAACAGCAATTCGTAAGGATTACGCAGACATTGAGCGTATGGTTTTTGCTGTTAAAGAAGAAGGAGATGGCAGTAAATATGCTGACCTATTATTGGAAATTACAAGAAAAATGTGATAACTCAGAGATTTTGCGTCAGGCAGCCTATTTTGTTAAAACAGGCGAGGTTGTAGCATTTCCTACAGAAACTGTTTACGGTTTAGGTGCTAATGGACTTAATCCTGAAGCGGTAGCCAAAATTTTTGCAGCTAAGGGTCGTCCTAACGACAATCCCTTGATTTTACATATTGCTGATAAAAAGGATATTTTGCCCCTGACTACAGGTCTTAACAATAATGCTAAGGTGCTGATGGAGCATTTTTGGCCAGGCCCCTTAACACTAATTGTTAATAAATCCAAAATTGTACCTGATGCAGTAAGTGCTGGTTTGGACACAGTTGCGGTACGCTTTCCGTCAAACCGCTTTGCACAGGAATTTATTAAGGCCTGTGGCTGTCCTATTGCAGCACCCTCTGCCAATATTTCCGGTCGTCCCAGTCCTACTAATGCTCAGGATGTATTGGAGGATATGCAGGGTAAGGTGGCAGCTGTTTTAGATGGAGGACATTGTGGTATTGGTCTGGAATCAACGGTTGTTGATACTACTGAACCTGTGCCTGTGATTTTGCGTCCTGGTGGAATTACCTATGAAATGCTGACAGAGGTTCTTGGTGCAGTAGAGATTGATCCTGCGCTGCAGGGTGATAAAAACTTTAGACCTAAGGCTCCTGGAATGAAGTATCGTCATTATGCGCCGATGGCTCCTGTGTATATTTTTGAAAATGATGCTGCTCAGGAGCTGCCTGCCATTGTTAAAAAAGGCATTATGAAGGGCTTGAAGGTAGGCGTTTTGTGTAGTGAGGCTATGCAGGGCCGCTTGCTTCCTCATGCTAATCTGCAGCTTTCCTGCTGGGGTAGCAGCCGCGAACAGCTGGCAGCAGATTTATTTGAGCTGCTGCGCCGTTTTGACCGCACTCAGCCTGATATTATTTTGGCCGAAGGCGTAAGTGAGGATGGCATTGGTCTGGCTATTATGAATAGAATGCGCAAGGCAGCAGGTCATCAAAGTATTATGCTGAAAAATGGTATACTAATGTTAAAAAATGGTGCACAATTACCTACTTTTATGGTAAAATAAGACAGACTATTAAAGTAATGCGAGGAGGATGGCTTAAATGAAAATTGCAATGGCAAGTGATCATGGCGGAATTCATTTAAAAGAACACATTAAGAATTATTTACAGGGTAAGGGTATTGAGGTAGTTGACCATGGTACCTATACTGAAGAATCCTGTGACTATCCTGATTTTGCAGCAAAGCTTTGCCAGGACATTACCAGCGGTGCTAGTGGCGCTGAGCGTGGTATTCTGATTTGTGGTACAGGTATTGGTATCTCTATTGCGGCTAATAAATGCAAGGGCATCCGTGCAGCATTGTGTGCAGATGTATTCTCTGCAAAAATGAGCCGTGAGCATAATAATGCTAATGTACTTTGCATGGGCGAGCGCACTACTGGCGTAGGTCTGGCAGAGATGATTACTGATGCATGGCTGGAAACTGAGTTTGCTGGTGGCAGACATGAACGCCGTGTAGATAAAATTATGGCACTGGAGAAATAAACCAGGAGGCATATATTTTGGACAAGGAACTTAATGCAATCGTTAAGCAGCTTACAGACTGTGCTGAAGAGCTAATTGCAGTTGCTAAAACCCGCAAGGGACAAATCTTCGTTTTGGGCTGCAGCACCAGCGAGGTAATTGGCAATAAAATTGGTACTGGTGGCAGTAGTGACGTTGCTGCTGCTATGTTCAAGGCCTTAAAAGAGGTTTGTGATAAGCACGAGCTTTTTTTAGCAGTACAATGCTGTGAGCATTTAAACCGCAGCCTTGTAGTTGAAGAAGAGGCAATGGAAAAATACGATCTGACAGAGGTAACCGTGCGTCCCATGCCTCACGCAGGCGGTGCAATGGGTACTGCTGCCTACGAAAACTTTACTAATCCTGTTGTTGTAGAGACTATTCAAGGTCATTTAGGTATGGATATTGGTCAAACTCTTATAGGTATGCACCTAAAGAGAGTAGCAGTTCCTGTACGACTGCAGCACAAGCTGATTGGCGAGGCAGTGCTTACTGCGGCCAGAACTCGTCCGCCCCTTATTGGTGGCGAGCGTGCTAAATATCCTGCAAGCAGATAATTGACCTTTTTGAAAATGAGGAGGAAGAATAACATGAACTTAGACAAACTGGCTATTGCGGATCCTGAGCTCAATGGCTATATTAACGAAGAGCTGAACCGCCAAAGAAACAAAATTGAGCTTATTGCATCCGAAAACTTTGTAACTCCCGCTGTAATGGAAGCTATGGGTACCGTTCTGACCAACAAATACGCAGAGGGTTATCCTGGTCATCGTTACTATGGCGGCTGCGAATACGTAGATAAAGTAGAAACCCTGGCTATTGAACGTGCTAAAAAGCTGTTTAATGCTAAATTTGCCAATGTCCAAGCTCATGCAGGCGCTAATGCTAACCTGGCTGTATACTTTGCATTTTTGCAGCCTGGCGATACCATCATGGGTATGAACCTGTCCCAAGGTGGTCACCTGAGCCATGGATCCCCGGTAAACATTTCCGGTAAATATTTTAAGGTTGTTCCCTATGGCGTAAACAAGGAAACCGAAGTAATCGACTATGATGAAATGGAAAAAATCGCTAAGGAAAACCAACCTAAAATCATCGTTGCAGGTGCTAGTGCATATCCTCGCGTAATTGATTTTGCTCGTATTGCTGAAATCGCTCATAGTGTAGGCGCAATCTTTATGGTAGATATGGCTCACATTGCTGGTTTGGTTGCTGCTGGCCTTCATCCCAGCCCCATGCCCTATGCTGACGTTGTAACCACCACCACTCACAAAACCCTGCGTGGTCCTCGTGGCGGTCTGATTCTGACCAACAATGAGGAATATGCTAAGGCAATTAATAAATCTATTTTCCCTGGCGTTCAAGGTGGTCCTTTGATGCATGTCATCGCTGCTAAGGCTGTTGCCTTCGGCGAAGCTCTGAAGCCTGAATTCAAGGAATATCAAGAAAACATCGTTAAAAACGCAAAGGCATTTGCTGAAGCTTTAGTTAAAGAAGGCTTCCGTCTTGTTTCCGGCGGCACCGATAACCATCTGGTGCTGGTTGACGTACGTGGCCAAGGCCTGACTGGTAAGGTTGCAGAACACCTGCTGGATGAAGTTGGTATTACCTGCAACAAAAATACCATCCCCTTCGATCCTGCTAGCCCCTTTGTTACCAGCGGTCTGCGTTTAGGCACTCCTGCTGCTACCACTCGTGGCTTCAAGGAAGAAGACTTCCGTGAAATTGCAGCTATTATCGGCCTGGTGCTGAATAATCCTGAGGATGCTGCTAAGCACGAAGAGGCTGCTAAGCGTGTAGCTGCACTTTGCGCTAAATATCCCATGTATCCCAATCTGTAATAAATAAAAAATCACCGCTCTCACTATGGGAGCGGTGTCTTTAAAAGCAAAATAAACAGAATCTTCACATATTTGCGTAAGCAAATTTAGTTGAAAAGAAAGGAATTTGATAATGCAGATTACTATTGTAGATCATCCCCTGTTAAAGGAAAAAATGACCGTTCTGCGTGATGCCAACACTGATTGTGCATCCTTCCATCGTGCTATTGGCGAGGTAGCAATGCTGCTGACCTTTGAAGCCGCTAAAAGCATCCCTGTTGAAGAGGTTGAGGTAACCACTCCTTTGTGCACAACTAAGGGCCATAAAATTAAAGACTCTGTTACCGTTGTTCCCATCCTGCGTGCAGGCCTGGGCTTTATGGAGGGCGTACTGACCGTTCTTCCTGAGGCTAATGTTGGTCACATCGGTATGAGCCGTAACGAAGAGACCTTAGAGCCTATGGAATACTACTGCAAAATGCCTAAGGATTTGGATGCCTATACCATCGTGGTTGACCCCATGCTGGCAACTGGCGGCAGCGCTGTTGCAGCTATTGACCAAATTAAAAAACGCGGCTATCATAACATCTGCTTCATGTGCCTTGTTGCAGCTCCTGAGGGCGTAGAAAAGCTGAACGCTGCACATCCTGATGTACCTATCTATACCGCAGCTTTGGACCAATGCCTGAACGAGCATGGCTATATTGTTCCTGGCTTAGGTGATGCTGGCGACAGAATTTTTGGTACTCTGTAAAATCATGGAAGCTAAAAGCAGACCCGATTGGGACCAATATTTTATGGAGATTGCCAAGGTGGTAAGCACTCGCTCCACCTGCCTAAGACGCAGTGTAGGTGCTGTTATTGTCAAAAACCGCCAAATTGTGGCAACTGGCTATAATGGTACACCCAAGGACTTACCTCACTGTGCAGAGGTTGGCTGCCTGCGTGAGCAGCTAAATGTACCGTCTGGCAAAATGCACGAGCTGTGCCGTGGAATTCATGCTGAGCAGAATGCTGTAGTACAGGCTGCCTATCATGGTGTATCCGTAAATGGCGGCACTGTTTACTGCACCCATCAGCCTTGCGTTGTTTGCACTAAAATTTTAATCAATGCAGGTATTGAGCGTATTGTGTACGCCAACCCGTATCCTGATAAGCTGGCAGAGGACATGATGAAGGCCTCTGGTATTAAAATTGATATAGTAAAATAGAAATCAGCTTCTTGCTTTATCTAAGGCAGGAAGCTGATTTTTTTGACACATTTATTTTTCTTGCTAAAAGCAGACATTCGTGATAAAGTAAGCGTATAATTGCATAATGACCGCTAGGGGCGCAATTTTGCTGAGAGGACAATGTCCGACCCTTTGAACCTGATTACGGATAATACCGGCGTAGGAAAGCGATAGATTTGGATTTTCCAGAGACTACCCAGCCGTTTCCGTAGGGGAGCGGCTTTTTTTTGATGCAAAAAGCAAGATAAGGAGCGTGACCTAAATGGCAACACAAATGCAGCTGGCTCGTCAGGGCATTATTACAGACGCAATGAAAATCGTAGCGGAGCAGGAAAAACTTTCTCCTGAATTTATCCGCGAGGGCGTAGCGAAGGGCACTATTGCAATTTGCTGCAATGTTAATCATAAAAACTTAATTCCTAGAGGCGTAGGCCAGGGATTGAAGGTTAAGGTAAACGCTAATATTGGTACATCTAGCAGCTATCCTGATCCGGAGCCAGAGCTGAAAAAGCTGGAGGCAGCCATTGCAGCGGGTGCAGACTCTGTTATGGACCTGTCCACTGGCAATAATATTAGTGCTTCTCGCCAGGCAATCATTAATGCGTCCACCGTTATGGTAGGTGTTCTGACGCTCTAATCTAGTTATGGCAAAAGACTCATATTTCTTGTTGAAGGT
>USBG01000002.1 GCA_900552855.1 uncultured Phascolarctobacterium sp.
TATGGATAAAAAGTAATTGTAAATAAACGGAAAATTTAAATTACATAGCGTATATAGACTTATAGAGTGAATAGTGAAATGGTAGAAAAAATCATTATTGTTGAAAAATCTATTAATTGCAATTTATGTAAAAAATAAAATGCCGTATTATAAAAATATGTAATTTTGTATATACAGGTGTGTTGAATTATTTTTATATTGTGCTATAATTATTTAGAATATGTCTTTGTTTTGCAAGTATTATTGCCTGTAAAATATGGACCTTTGTTTTTTACAAAACCATTAGTTGGTTTTATACCTGTATAACTAGGGATTACATTTAAGCGAAAAGAGGTTGATTAATGTGGAAAAATTTTTGAACAAAAAAATTGCTGCTGCAGCTTTGGCTTTTAGTCTTAGCTTAGGTGTTTGCTGCGCTCCGGCTATGGCTTCTGCACCTATGGCAATGCCTACCATGGCTCAGGTTGCTGTTTCTGATGTTGCACCTGCAGCTGAAAGTGAATATGTTGAAAGTGGCATTGACTGGACTAAGGGATCTGAGTCCGACGTAATTGCTATTGGTATTGGCTATGCTCCCGAAGGCGTTGGAGCTAGAGGCAGAGCTTTGGCTAGACGAGCTGCTATTGTAGATGCATATCGCATGCTGGCAGAGGAAATTGAAGGCATTCAGGTTGACGCTGAAACTACTTTGGAAAACATGATGATAAAAAGTGATGTTGTTAAGGTAAAGGTTTCTGCTGTAATTAAAGGTGCTCGCATTGTTGAAGAAACCAGAACTGCTGATGGTGGTTATTGTGTAAAGGTACGCCTGCCTTTGTTTGGCGAAAAGGATAGTTTGGCAAGTGCAGTTATTCCTGAAGCTACCAAAGATATTGTTCCTGCTCCTGTTCCTCCTGTAAATGAAACCAGCACTAATCTGACTCAGGTACAGGTACAGCAGGTAATGGCTGTTAAATATAGCGGTGTTGTTATTGACGCTGCAGGCTTAGGCTTGAAATCTACCTTCTCTCCTTGCATTATGGATACTAATGGCCGTGTAGTTTACGGTATGAATAATATTGATAAGAATTTTGCAATCTCTAATGGTATGGTAGAATACTCTACAGACCTGCAAAAGGCTAATGGTGGTACTACTCGTGCTGGCGCTAATCCGTTGGTAATCAAGGCTACTGCTGTTAAGGGTGGCGTTAACTCTACCAATCCTGTTAATGTTGTTGTTTCTGTTGAAGATGCAGATAGAATTTTGTTTGCTAACCAACAATCTCAAATGCTGTCCAGATGTGCAGTAGTTTTTGTAAAATAATTTAATGCTGCTTTACTGTGGGAGTGCTCTGTATTTCAGTGCATTCCCGCTGCTTTTGTGGAGGTTTTAGACTGTGAGGACTTATGGTTTGTTGATGACCGCGGCCTTGCTTGTAGCAGCTCCGGCTGTTTGCAGTGCAGAAACTCCTCTGGAGATGACAAGGCCTGCCATAGTGGTACAGACTGAAAACAAGGTTGGTATGGAGCTTTATAACAGCGCCTACGAGTCTTATATTTCTGCTAAAAAAAGTACGGATAGAATTAAGAGTGCTGAGCATTATTCTATAGCTATAGCAGGTATTGCCAAGGCTAATACTGCAGAACCAGATTGTGTAGAGTATTTAGCACTGGCGATGCAGGCTTATAGAGGCAAGGGTGTGCTGGCGTATGCCCAAGGCTCTTTTAAAAAGGCAGAAAAAGTGCTGCAGGCAAGGTTGGAAGCTAATCCTGCTGATTACGAGGCACTTCTTGATTATGCCATTTTATGCTATGCAGGAGATATGGCTTATACAAGCGAGTGTGACTTGTATAAGGAAAAGGCCGAAAAAATGGCTGCTGAAATTGTGCAGCTTACCCAAAATGCTGACAGCTTTGATAAGCTGCGTGTAAGAGGATTGGCACAGCTTATATTAGGCCAAACTGAAAGCTTTAAAAGGACTATGTATCAGCTGCCTGTAGCTAAAGCAAAGGTGGAGAAGCCTACAACGCAGTCCTTGAATTCTGCAGATACTGCTGTGGATAATGCAAAAATAGAAAATATGGAATCTGGAGTGATAGCTGCTGAAGAAATTGAGACAGTTGGGGAAATCACTGCGGTTTATGATGAAGGCTCAGCTAATGCACATTTTCGAAAAATGTACGAAGAAACTGTAGAAGTAGGGGAATGGCTTTGGCCAGTACATAAAGATTATCTGACTAGAGAATACCTGCTATATACATTAAGAGATTTTACTAGATAGAAGGAGAGAGTGTTTATAATGAAAAAAATGCGCATAATTTTGATGGTAATGCTTAGCTTTTGTATGATGCTTGGTGCTATGACATGCGAAGCTGCAGCAAAAAAGACTGTTGCAGTTACAGGTGTAGAATATATGGACAGATCCTCTGTTAGTCATCAGGCTTCTGTTGATTTAGATGCTGCAATTACCTCTATCTTAGTACAAAGCGGCAACTATAATGTTGTTGAACGTGCACAACTGGCACATGTTATCAGAGAGCTTGGATTGCATAGCTCTGGTTTGATTGCAGGTAACACTGCTATTCAATTTGGTCAAATGGTTGGCGCTGACTACACCGTTATCGGTAATATTGTTGCCGCAACTGTTGATAAATTTGATAATGGTTTGTACAGAGGTACTAAAGCAAAAATCAAATTCAACTTCAAATTTATTGATAATAAAACAGGTATGATAAAGATTTCTGAAATTATTGAAGGCACCAAGTCCATCAGTGATTTTGAGAACCAATATCCTGATCAGCGTAATATGATTAGCAGTGCTGCTACTGAGGTTGCAGAAAAGATGATGGTTAGATTAGAAGAAATCAATCCTGTAACAGGCATTGTTGTAGGTGTAACCGAAGAAGCCATCTACATTGATTTAGGCAGTCTGAATGGTGTTCATAAGGGCGATATGTTTGTTATATATGAAGAAGGTGGCATTATCAGACACCCTGTTACCGGTGAGATTTTAGCTGCTAAGGAAAAAACTATGGGCTCTTTAAAGGTTAAAGAAGTTTATGAAAAATATTCCATCTGCGAGCTGAAAAAGAATAAAGGCGATATCAAAGACGGATACAAGGTTAAGAGGTTGCATAAATGAGAAAAATAGCTTTAATTTTAATGGTGATACTTTCTGTAGCAATGTGCAGCACTGCTATGGCTAAAAATATTACTGTAACAGGTAAGGGCGTTTCTGAAACTTCTGCTACTAGTGATGCTTTGCGCAGTGCTGTTGAGCAGGCTGTAGGTGTGCTTATTGATTCTCAAACTGTAATGGATAAGAACGTCATCCTTAAGGATGAAATTTACGCTAATTCTAAGGGCTTTGTAAATCAATTCAAGATTTTGGAAACTGAATATAAAGATAACCTGTGGAATGTTACTATTAATGCAGATGTAGATACTAATCCTGATTCTAAGCTGATGAATGAGCTGACTCGTCTGGGCTTGATTAATGTATTACGTAATCCTAGAATTGCAGTAATCATTCCTGAATATCATCTGCATCGCCGTTTAGTTGATCCTGCAGGTGAGACTGCTGTTATTAAGGAGCTTATTAATGCAGGCTTCAACAATCTGGTTGATATTGACAAGGATCGTGTTAAGTACAATAATCCCTTTAATCTGAGCATGTATGATTTGGAGCAGCTTTCTGGCTCCCTGCAGGCAGATATTATCATTATTGGTGAAGCCTTTAGTGAATATGTTGGTGATGCAGGTAGATTTTTACCAGGCAATCAGCGTACTAATGTTGCCAGCTGCAGAGCCCGTTTAGAGGCTAAGATGTATATTGCACGTACTGGTCAGATTATTGCCGCTGATGGAAAGTATGGATCTGGTGCAGATATTTCTGAGGCTGTGGCAGCTAAGGTTGCATTAACTAATGCAGGTGCAGAAATGGGCCGTTATATGAGTGAAAAACTGCTAGAGCAGGCCGCAGGTAGTAAGCAACAGCTGGAATTGATTGTTTCTCCTGGCTCTGTAAGCAAACTGACTGAGGTTGAAAGCGTTTTGAGGGAGCTGCATGGCGTGAAAAATGTTAACATGCGCAGTTATGCTAATGGCAAGGGTACCTTTGCTCTGCAGTTTGGTGGTTCTCCTCAAGCTCTGTACAATTTGCTGGCTAATAATCTGGAATGCAATATCAGATTGGATTCCAGCTCCTATAATGTACTGTCTGTTACTGTATGGTAATCAGTATTTTATAACTAAGTTGTAAAACTAACTTCATAAATTAAGCAAGCTAGGATTTGAGTATTTTGATCATTTTTGGTCAAAAGCTCGAATTCTAGCTTTTATATTTACATAAGTAAACTCTAAGCCTTCTGGCTGTTGGCATTACTTATATAATGTATGTTCTACTGAAATGCTTTTTATCATGCTGCTGTAGAAAAATACTGTATATTTTATGTTGAGATAATTCTTTTTTTACTGTATTATGATAAAATAGACAATAGAAATTTGTCTCTGTTCAAGGAGCTGTGAAAATATTTTTAAAGCAGCATGTTTTTAAGAAGCATGCCTATGGAGGTTATATGCAAGAGCTGTTTGCTGCAATTAATGCACTTTGTGCTAAAATACAGGTTGTCTCTGACCTGTTTTGGGATTTTCCAACTAATTTGGAATGGTATGCTGCCATTCCTGTTTTAGGCAATTTATCATTATCCGTAATCTTGCTTTTAGGTTCAGGCCTGTATTTTTCCTACAAACTGCGTTTTATTCAGCTACGTCGTTTTATGTACGGCCTTAGGGTTTTAAAGAGCTGTCAGCAAGCAAAGACGGGTATAACGCCATTGGCAGCCTTTTTCCTGTCTACTGCTATGCGTGTAGGCCCTGGTAATATCCTTGGTGTGACTGGCGCTATTTCTGTTGGTGGTCCGGGTGCGTTGTTTTGGATGTGGATTAGTGCCTTTTTTGGCATGGCTACTGCCTATACTGAATCCACTTTAGCACAAATTTTTAAGGAAAAAAAGAATGATGAGTATATTGGTGGCTTGTCCTTTTATGGACGCAGACTGCTGAATGATTCTACTGCTGTAGGCTTGTTCTTATCTCTGATGTATATTATTTATGCTCTATTGTGTTTGCCGGCCCAGGGCTTTAATACCGTTTCCTCCGTTGGTCAGATTGTGGAAACACTTACTGGTCAGGCTGTACCTACCAACTCTCCCTTGTATTGGGGCTCCTTTGCAGCACTTTTAGTGATTATTACTGCCTCTAGCTTTGGCGGTATTCGTAAGGTGACACGTATTACTGATGTTTTAGTTCCTATTATGGCAGTAATTTATGTGTTGACTGTAGTGGTGCTGATTGTTACTAACGTAAGCAGTGTTCCATTTTTCTTTAACGCAGTATTTGGTGGTGCCTTTAATCCTGAAGCTGTCTTTGGTGGAGCTTTAGGATTGGCGTTGGTGCAGGGCGTAAAGCGTGGCTTGATGTCTAACGAAGCAGGTCAGGGCACTATTACCATGCCTGCTGCTGCCTCTAATGCTAACCATCCCTGCGATCAGGGCTGCATTCAGGCTGTGGCTGTTTTTTTAGACACTATCGTTATTTGTACCTTAACCGGTTTTGTTATCGTTATGGCACACGCATGGCAGGGAAGCGGCGGTGCTGAGTGGATGGCGCTGGGCAAACTGCCTAAGTTTGTTGCCTCTGCAGGACTTTTGAGCGGAAGCGGCAGTACTGTGGTATCTATTTTGGTATCCTTGTGCTTTGGCTTATTTGCCTTTACCAGTCTTTTAGGCTTTATGTCCTTTACAGAAATTTGCTCCAACCGTATTTCTACTAGTACTAGCTTTATCAACACTATCCGTGTGCTGTGCTTAGTAGTCATTTCCTTTGGTGTACTTACTAGCATTGCAGGCTTAGACTTGGGTGCACTGTGGAATTTGTCCGACTTTGCCAATATTCTAATCGCTTACTGTAATATTCCGCTTTTGTATATTGGCTTTAAATATGTGCAGCGTGCGACAGAGCATTTTGAAGCGCAGAACGGTACTCGCTTTACCTCTGACTCCATTGGTATTGATGTTCCAGTTTGGGATGAAAAGGCCAAAGATAATGATTGCTGCAAATAAGAAATCACTTTGCTTATAAGTATAGAAGATGGATTTGTACGATTGAAGCATAATGGGGAAGTAATAGCTTTTTGCGTTCTCTACATGATTAAAGCATGAGTCGTTTACATTTTAAAAACATATTTACTCCCATCTTTATTTGTGTTATAATAAACCTTAATTGAAAAACCCCTGTTAGCACTATGATCAAGAAAGTACAGCGCTGAGGAAGGCACAGAAAGCGAAGTCGCCGGCTGAGAGCTTCGCCCGGAGCAAGTGTTGGAAGTTCCCTTGGGAGTGCCCTGGCTGAAGGCTTAAGCTGTGTAGGTTGGGCGTGTAGCCGCGTTAAGGTGTAAATGAAGTGTACAAATAAGGGTGGTACCGCGAACTTTTCTCGCCCCTGTGATTAAAAATTGCAGGGGCGATTTTTTATTTTCAATTTTAGAAATCCTTAAACCTAGGAGGAAGACATGGAAGCTACTATGAGAGAAAAATTATTAGCTTTAAAAGAGCAGGCTTTGTCTGAACTGGCAGATGCAAGCTCTCTTGATGCGCTGAAGGATGCACGCGTTAAGTATTTAGGCAAAAAGGGTCCTATGACCGAGATTTTGAGAGGCATGGGCAAGCTGCCTGCTGAGGAGCGCCCTGTAATCGGCCAAATCGTTAACGAGATTAAGGCTGTTTTGGAAACTGCTATTAACGAAAAAACCGAGGTGCTGGAGAAGAAGGCTTTGGAAGATAAGCTGGCTAACGAAAAGGTAGATATTACTTTACCGGGCCGTCGTCCTAAAGCGGGTCATCTGCACCCTGTAACCTTAACTCTGCGCGAGATTAAGAAAATTTTTATGCGTATGGGCTTTGACGTATGCGAGGGTCCTGAAATTGAGGACGTTTACCATAACTTTACTGCGCTGAATCTGCCTCCTGATCATCCGGCACTGGATATGCAGGATTCCTTCTATATTACTGAAAATTATCTGCTGCGTACTCAAACCTCTGGCGTACAAGCACGTACCCTGGAAAGCATGGAGCCTAACACTCCTATCCGTATGATATGCCCAGGTACTGTTTATCGTTGCGACTATGACGCAACCCATTCTCCTATGTTCCACCAGGTAGAAGGACTTGTTGTTGACAAAAATATCAGTCTGGCTGACCTGAAGGGTACCTTGGAGCTGTTCTGTAAGCAAATGTTTGGCGAGAGCGTTGAGGTTCGTCTGCGTCCGTCTTATTTCCCCTTTACCGAGCCTTCTGTAGAGGTTGACGTTTCCTGCCCCATTTGCGGTGGCAAGGGCGGCTGCCATGTGTGCAAGGATTCTGGCTGGCTGGAGATTTTGGGCGCTGGCGTTGTTCATCCCAACGTATTGCGTATGAGTGGCTATGACCCCGAGCAAATGACTGGCTTTGCATTTGGCTTAGGTGTAGAGCGTATTGCTATGCTGAAATATGGTATTGATGATTTGCGCTTGTTCTTTGAAAATGACCAACGCTTCATTAATCAGTTCAAATAAGGAGGAGCAAAATGTTAGCATCTTTAGAATGGCTTAAACAATATGTAGATATTAACATTTCTACCGCTGAGCTGTGCGACAAAATTACCCGCGTTGGCTTAGAGGTGGACGGTGTAACTGAATTGGGCGCAGGCCTGAGCGGTGTTCTGACTGGTAAGGTTACTGAGATTTATCGTCATCCCGATTCTGACCATCTGTGGGTTTGCATGATGGATTATGGTCAAGGCATTGTGCAAATTTTGACTGGTGCGCAAAACGTTAAACAAAACGATATGGTGCCTGTTGCTGTTGTTGGCAGCACCCTGCCTCCTAGCACCCGCAACCCTGAGGGTATGACCTTAAAGCCTGTAAAAATGCGTGGCCTTGATTCCTTTGGTATGCTTTGCAGTGCTGATGAGCTGGGTATTGACAGCAAGCTGCTGCTGCCTGAGCAACGCAATGGTATTTTTATTCTTCCTGCTGATACTCCTATTGGTGTAGATGTTAAAGAGGTTTTAGGCCTTAACGACACCGTTATTGATATTGATTTGACCAGCAATCGTGCTGACTGCTTCAGCATTATCGGTCTGGCTCGTGAAATTTCTGCTATTACTGGCTGCCCCTTAAAAATGCCTGCTATGGACGTTAAGGAAGCTGCAGGTGGTAATGCTGCTGATTATGTAAGCATTAAGATTGAAGCTCCTGAGCTGTGCAGCCGTTTTGCTACTCGTGTTCTGAAGGACATCAAGATTAAAGAATCTCCTGAATGGATGCAGCGCCGTCTGCGTGCTTGTGGCGTGCGTCCCATCAGCAACGTAGTTGACGTTACTAACTATGTAATGCTGGAGCTGGGTCAGCCTATGCATGCTTATGATGCTGACAAGGTTGCAGGACATACACTTATCGCTCGTCGTGCAGTGGATGGTGAAAAGCTTGTTACCTTGGACGAAAAAGAGCGTGAGCTGACCTCCTCTATGATTGTTATTGGCGATGCTGAAAAGGCCGCTGGCCTAGGTGGCGTTATGGGCGGTCTCTTAACCGAGGTTACTGACGAAACCGTTAACGTAATCCTGGAGGCAGCAAGCTTCCATGGTCCTAGCATCCGCCGTACCTCTCGTGCGTTGGGCCTGCGTAGCGAGGCTTCTGGTCGCTTTGAGCGTGGCGTTGACACCATTCTCAATCATAACGCATTAAACCGTGCTGCATATTTGTTGGAGAATATGGATGCCTGCGAAACCTTTGCAGGTATTGTTGAAGCTTATCCTGTTGAAGTTAAGCCTGCTGTTATTACTACCACTCCCGCTAAGATTAACGGTCGTATTGGCTGCGTAATCGAGCGTGCAGAAATTATTTCTATTTTGGAAAAACTTGGCTTTGGTGTTGCTGAAAACGGCGAAGAGCTGATTTTAACCGCTCCCAGCTGGCGTCGTGACATTGAATGCGACGCTGATATCAGTGAAGAGGTTGCTCGTATGCATGGCTATGACTTCATCGAAAGCCATCAGCCGGAGCTGACCATTACCCAAGGTCACCAATCCGTATTGGACGATGTTAAGGATTCCATCCAGGATTATCTTGTTGGCGCTGGTATGAACGAGATGATGACCTATAGCTTTATTAAGGCTAATGCTTATGACAAAATGCTGCTGCCTGCTGATGATGCTCGTCGTCAATGCATTGAGCTGCTGAATCCTATTACTGACGCTTTCTCTGTAATGCGTACCACCATGATTCCTAGCGCATTGCAAACTGCTTCCTTCAACCTGCGCAACCACAACGATAGCGTTGCTCTGTTCGAGGTTGGTCGTATCTTTATTCCTAAGGCATTGCCTCTGACTGAGGATCCTGTGGAGCTGCCTGTACTTACTGCCGTAATTAGCGGCAAATGTGGCGCTCTAAACTGGTGCAGCCGTAAGGATGGTGTGGACTTCTACGATATGAAGGGTATTGTTGAAGGTCTGATGGATGCGCTGCAGGTTTATGATTATGAGCTGGTTCGCTCCAGTGCTCCTTATCTGCATCCTGGCAAGAGCTGCGATATTGTGCTGAACGGCAAGGTTATCGGTAGCTTTGGTGAGGTGCATCCTGTTGCTCAAGAAAACTTTGAGCTGGATCTGCCTACCTATGTATTGGAGATGGAGGTTCTGCCGCTGGTTGAATATGCAACCGCAGTTCCTAAGTATCATCACCTGCCTAAATATCCTGCAATGAGCCGTGATATTGCTGTAGTTGTACCTGTTGAGGTATCAAACGCAGAGCTGGAAAAGGTTATTTGCCAACACGCAGGCGAGCTGCTGAAGGGTGTTAAGGTATTTGATATCTACACTGGTAAGCAAGTAGCTGAAGGCTGCAAATCCATGGCCTTTAACCTGACCTATCAGGCTGCTGACCGCACTCTGACTGACGCAGAGGTTGACGCAAGCATGAAGAAGGTTATTGCTGAGGTAAGCGAAGCTTATAAGGCTAAGCTTAGAGACTAAGGCATAACGCTTTAGCTATAAGCTGAATAGATAATTTGCTCCCGACTACGATAGTGGTCGGGAGCTTTTTTATGTAGTTTTTTACAATCCAGCCAACTCACTGCGTTCGTTGACAGTCGGTATAGACTGCCATCTCTTGGCCTATGGCAATTTATCTTGGGGTCTTGAGTAAGGAAAGCCGAGATTAGCAAACCTCTCCGTCAACTCACTACGTTCGCATCCACCTCTCCTTAAAAGGAGAGGTTTAAGTTCAAATGTAGGGAAGGTTCCAGTTTTAAGGAGACAAGTTGAATTGGCCGTTAGGCAATGACGGAGAGGTGAGATAAAAGAAGCGCACAAAAAGAGCACAGCCGAAGCTGTGCTCTTTGGAATAACATTATTTAAAGAAGATTGCCTTATAACCCATTACAAAGATGTAGAGTACGATTACAGGCAGGATGTAGGTTGCATAGAAGCGGATCCATTTGGGGAACGCTATGCCTTTGCCGGTGTCTGCTTCCTTCATGAAGTTATCCCAGCCCCAACCATAACGACTGGTGCAGAAGGTGAGGTAAACAAGGCTGCCCAGAGGGAGCAGGTTGTTACTTACCAGGAAGTCTTCAAGGTCCAGAATGCAGGAGCCTTTACCCAACGGTTGAATGAAGCTCAGGTAGTTGAAGCCTAGTGCGCAGGGCAGGGACAAAATGGTAATTGCAACAATATTGTAGCGGATTGCTTTTTTGCGATCCCAGCCAGTCAAATCACAGATGCAGGAGGTAATGTTTTCAAATACTGCAATAACTGTGGACAGTGCTGCAAACAGCATAAACAGGAAGAACAGTGAGCCCCAGAATTGACCGCCAGCCATAGCGTTAAATACGTTAGGCAGGGTTACAAACAGCAGATTAGGACCACTGCCGGGGTTGATGCCAAAGCTGAAGCATGCAGGGAAGATAATCAGGCCGGAGATGGTTGCTACAAAGGTATCAAGGCAGATAATCCAAATAGCTTCGCCAGTAAGACTGCGTTCCTTGCCAATATAGCTGCCGAAGATTGCCAATGCACCAATACCAAGGCTCAGAGTAAAGAAGGCCTGGCCCATGGCCGCAAAGATAACCTCTTCTACACCATGCTCAGCAACCTTGCTGAAGTCAGGATACAGATAGTATTTTAGGCCCAGCTCGCTGTTAGGAAGCATTACGGAGTTAGCTGCCAAAACAAGCATCAAGAACAGCAGGCAAACCATCATAACCTTAGTAATGCGCTCTACGCCGTTTTGTACGCCTAAATAGCAAATGCCAAAGCCGATGAGTACGATTAAAATCATATTACCAATCATGGTAACAGGATCACCTAATAGATTGACAAATACATTGGTAACACCGTCTGTATTAAGTCCCACAAAGTCGCCAACTGCCATTTTATAAACATAGTATAGCATCCAGCCTGAAACTGTGGTGTAGAACATCATTAAAATAACGTTGCCGGCGATGGCTCCGTATTTATATAGATGCCATTTTGTTCCCTTGGGCTCCAAAACGTCAAAGGAAAGTGCAGCACTACGAACGCTAGCACGTCCTACTGCAAATTCTGCAACCATAATGGGAAGACCAAGGATGAGCAGGAAGAACAGATAAATAAGTACGAAGGATGCGCCACCGTACAGACCTGTAATATAGGGGAAACGCCATACGTTACCAAGACCTATTGCACAGCCTGCTGAAATTAAAATAAAGCCAAGTCGTGATGAAAAATTCTCTCTGTCCACTTTTCGGATTCCTTTCTGATATATCACAAAAATTTCAAATATTTACTTAACCTATTATAAATTAATATACATTAAAAGGCAAGACTTAAAGTAACAAAATATACCAATAATTTTGTAATTTTTTGATATATAGGGGGTTTTTAAAAGTAAATATTGTAAGTATTGCAAGCAAATACGCTTGTGCAAGGACAAATGTTTTTGTAAAGAGGAGTGGTAGTATGGCAGTGTATTTGTTCTGTTGACGGATGCAAGGCTTGCTTCTATAATAAAATTATAAGCAATTCTTTGTGGATAAATATTAGTATTTATACGATTATACGAGGAGGAAGGAAAATGGCAAGCTACAAATGCAGTATATGTGGTTATATTTTTGACGAGGCCAAGGAGGGTAAAAGCTTTGACGAGCTAGAGGTTTGCCCTGTTTGCCAGCAGCCAAAGACTAATTTTGTAAGGCTTGATGATGCTTCTATCAAGCTGCAGGCAGAGCCAGAGAAGAATCCGTTAGCTTATGATTCCAGATATGCCCGCAAGGATGACAGCATGCGTTATATGGAAGCTATTCACGAAATGGCAGTTAGCGGTAAAACTATCATTGGTGCTATGGGTACTACTATGGCTATGCCAAATTGGGACGATATCCTGATTTTAGGTGCACAGCTTAATCCTGCTCCGCTTCTAGATGATGAGCCTGTTATCACCCATGTAGTAATTGGCAAGAATGCTAAGCGTCCCCTTGTTGCAGAAAATCCTATTTTCGTGTCTCATATGTCCTTTGGTGCTTTATCTAAGGAGACTAAGATTGCCCTAGCAATGGCTACTTCTATGAGCGGTAGCGTGCAGGAAAGCGGTGAGGGTGGCATTTTGCCTGAGGAGAGAGCTGCGGCTAATAAATATATTTTTGAGTATATACCTAATAAATATAGTGTAACTGACGAAAATTTGCGTAACTCTGATGCTATTGAAATTAAAATTGGTCAGGGCACTAAGCCAGGCATGGGCGGTCATTTGCCTGCGGAAAAGGTTACCCCTGAAATTGCTGCTATCCGTAATAAGCCCTTGGGACAGGATATCTATAGTCCTTCTAAGTTTCTTGATATCAAGACTAAGGATGATTTGAAGGCCTTGGTGGAGGAGCTGCGCCTGCGCTCTGACGGTCGCCCTATAGGAATAAAGATTGCTGCAGGACGTATTGAGCGTGACCTAGAGTTTTGCGTTTTTGCCGAGCCTGATTTTATTACTATTGATGGACGTGGCGGTGGCACTGGTGCTAGTCCTTACCTGCTGCGTGAAGCGACAAGCGTTCCTACCATTTATGCATTGCATCGTGCTCGCAAATATCTTGATTCTGTAGGTGCTAAGGACATTGCGTTGATTATTACAGGTGGCCTGCGTGTTTCTAGTGACTTTGCTAAAGCTATTGCCATGGGTGCAGATGCTGTTGCGGTTGGGACAGGTGCTTTAATTGCAGCCGCCTGCCAGCAGTATCGTATTTGTGGCAGCGGTAAATGTCCTATGGGCATTGCCACTCAGGACCCAGAGCTGCGTGCTCGTCTTAAGGTGGAGACTGCAGCACAGCGTGTAGCAAATTATTTGAAGGTATCCTTAGCTGAGCTGCGCTCCTACGCACGTATTACAGGTCACAAGCGTCTACATGATTTAAGCATCAGCGATTTGTGCACTATTAATAGAGAAATTTCTGAGCATACTGATATTCCTCACGCATAAGGTAGCAGTAAAGATAGACAAAAAATATGATACTCCTAAAGCGGACTATAGTAGTAATGTATTGGCTCTGCTTTAGGAGTTTTTTAAGAGGGTATAAAAAGAAAAAACACCATTCCCATACAAGAAAGCAGGCCGTTGAGTCTTCCTTGTATGAAGAATGATGCTTTTAGATTAATATGTAAAAATAATTTGTACCTATGCTTGTGTCCAGGGATTACATTACTGTCGAGCCTTGCATTAGCATAAATATTGCTTTATTGTAGTGCAAAAACTACATCAACATTAGCACTGAGGCTGATGTCCTTTGTTTCAATAACGGTTTCTGCCTGAGCTCTGTCAGCTGCTCGAGTTGTTTTCATATTGCTGTAAAGACGTGGTGCACCATAGCTAGTATTGACATTGGCGTGGAGCATACGGCCAACGCTTCTGCCACCTGCTGCAGCAATAACCTGAGCCTGACTGCGTGCGTTTTGTACCGCTTCGCCAGCAAGCTGCTGCATAAACAGCTTGCGATTACGCAAATCAAAGCTGATATAGTTAACCGTATCAATACCTGCTGCAGCCAGCTTATCAATGGTGTTGCCAAGTTTATCTAGCTTGTCAATACGTAGCTTGAGACTGTTATCTACACGATAGCCTATAACTTTTTGCTTATTATTGTAAACAGGGTTCATATTGTAGCTATTGGTTTCTAAAGCATCACTAGTAATGCCGTTCATCAGTAATGCGTGCTTAACTTCAGCAGCCTTATCCGCAGCAGCAGCTGCAGCCTCCTCAGAGCTTTTACCGCTGCCAATTATAGAAAAATAAACATAAGCCATATCTGGTGCGTACTCTCTTTGAGCAGAGCCGGAAAGGGCAATATCCTCCTGACTGCCATCATAGGCTTGTGCAGTACTGCTAGAGAAGGAAGTGCACATAATTACAGCAATAATTGCCAATAAACTCTTTAATGCTTTCATTAGGAAAACCTCCTTAGTATTTGTTAAGAAAAGTATAGCACTAATTTATGGCTTTATTTTGTCAATTGCTAAAGGTCACAAAAAGTTCATAGCCTATATAGTATTTTTATGGAATAGTTGTTTATAGAATATTAAACGGAGCAGCCCTGCTTAAAAAGGAGCGCTCCGTTTCTATATTTTGTACTGTTTTCACCGCAGTAAAACAGTACAAAGCTTTGCCATTTGTATGATTAAGTCCTTTTCGTTTTGAGTCCATTGGTGGGGTTTGTTTTGCTGATAGAAATTAAGTACATATTGCTCTTCTGTGCCATTTTCATCATTAATATTTAAAAGAACAGAGTAATAAGCATTAATTTTCATGGTTTGTAATCTATCATAATAATCTTTAGGCATTAGCTCTGTGTTGCTGGCTTGTGAAATATTGCTGATATGAAAGCTTGGTAAAATTAATTTAGGGGTATATGGTAGAACATCAGGCGGAGGCGTGCTTGTACCACCATAGTAGCTGCAATAGATTTTTACCGGCTCATCAAGTTCCTCAAGATAGGAGACAAATGCACCTGGCAATTGCAGTACGTTAGCTGTTAAGCGTAAAAGCTTATACATGGCCTTGCGTTTATTACTTTCTACGGAAATTATTTCTAAGGCCGTCTTAAACCATAGCTCCATGGGAATATGGGGGTTTTCTAGCTCAGCCATATCAAGTAAATTGCCATAGCATAAATCATCTATTACATCATCGTATAGTGGAGCAATAGAACAAAGATAATATTCCTCACCATCAGGACTGATAAAGTACTGGCCACGCTCTATAACCCAAATAGGACTGTCGTTTTTACGCAGCAGTCGATAATTGATAACGTAGGCATCACCATCTGTATGGCATCCCATTGCTTTTTTTACTTTTTCGAGGTCTGCACTATAAATAAGCCTGCTAAGCTTACCGTTAGTAGCGGTTTGCATCTCGACCATACTTTTATAGCCTGCCATAGTATAAAGAGCTTTATTGATAAAAATAGCAGGATAATCCTTTTCAATTTTACAGCACTTTAAACCGTTAGGAGCATGAAAGGCAATGGCTTCACTGAGTGGGGCTATAGAAAGTTCTTTTTCCTCCTTCTGTAGGCGCTGCAGTGCTCTTTTACTGGGATAAAATTCTCCGTCCTCCAAATCACGCCAATCAGCAGAGCTATTAAGATGCCAAATTTTTAGACCGTCCTCCTCTAGGCCTAGGACGCCTGTATAGCGGGCACGCTCATGAAAATAAATACCGCCATCAAGATAGCACTCTAGCTGACAGGATGCATAGACGACGTAGATGTTATTTTCAGAAAAAAGCACTTGTCCGTTAAATTCGCTCATATCAACCTTAGGGAGTACGTCCATACGTGCTGTAAAGGTATCATACACTGCTTTATAATCAAGATATTCTTCGTTGGCCCAACCAATCCAGCTAGAACGTTTTTTGGAGAAAAGCTTGATAATTTTTTCAGTATTATTTTCGACGAAATAATAATATAGAGCTTTTTCTATTATTTGTACGGCTTGTTGTTCTAAACTATTCATAATCTGCCTCCGTTTGCACAGAAATAACATTATTTTTGGAAATTTCTTCGTTTAGCTGTAGACTGAAGCCCTTTTTATGAATTGTAATAATATTTAGGTCTGTAAATTTACTAAAGCCCAGTTTATGACGCAGGTTGCTGATATGCATAGAGAGCGTTCTGCTAGTGTTTGCTAAACAGCTAGTATTCCATAAAATATGATAAAGCTGTTCGCTGGTGACAATGGCATTTAGATTTTGAGCTAATACAAGAAGAATTTTATATTCAGTATTAGTTAATGGTACGTGCTCATTGTTTAAAATTACCTGGTTGCTTTTCAAGGAAAGGAGCAGATTGGCTATTTTTATGGTATCAGTATCCTTTTTTTCATAATTTAATTTTAATATCTTCATTAAAGCAACCAGACGACAATGAAACTCACGGCTACCACAGGGAAGACGTACAAAGCTAATGGCTCCATTTTGGTAGGCAACAACAGCTGTGTTTTCATCAGTACGCTTGCTAAGTACAATAACGGGGGCAGATGGTGATAGCTGTTGTAAAAAGTTTAAATCGTTAATATTAGCATCAAGGTCTTCATTAAAATATGTTATAAAAAGTCTTGGACGGCACTGCATAAAGTGAGCCAGGGTTTCCTCACTATTGCTGCAAATATGAAATTGTAAAGAAAACAATTTACTGTACTCAAAAAGCGCATCTAAGTTTTGTATAGCAGCCTTACTGCGACACAGAACTAAAATGTTAGTCATAGTTGGAACCTCCATTTGCAGGCAAAGACAAAAAGCTGCACATAGGCAGCTTTTTCAGACTTATTTTTTTACAGGCTTATAATCACGCAAAGCGTTGAAGAGCTCATCACTTTCAGCGGGATATTTTTCGCAAAGCTCCTTGAAGGCTGCAAAGTTTTTAAATTCTACGCCCCAAATAAAGCTGTCAGTTTCGTCATAGGCAGCAACTACAATAAAGCTTTTTTCGTTAACTGGAGTTTTACCTAAATCGTCAGTAAGCATTACATAATTGGGGCCAAAATCCATACCATAAACAGTAATATTTTCTTCAGGAGTAGTGTCCTCCCAAAAGCCTAATTTTTCAAATTCAACTGCAGTAAGCATAGCACACCTCATCTTTCTTCATTACTATGTATCTTCATTATAGCATACCTTATAACTAATGGAAAAAAATATTAATAAGATGGCTTTGACTACTCTTTTGTAAAACAGGTGTAACAAAATAAAAGATAAAAAGTATAATCTTTTGACTACGTAGAATAAGCGGTCTATAATCTATGTTATAATGATATAACACGAGTTATAGGAGGTGACCCTTTTGAAAAAGCATAAAATGCAGGGCCCTTTGCAGGTACTATTTATATGTCCTCATTGTGGTAAAAGGCTGGCATGGGCATTGCCATCTGCTGGCATAAGCTGCCCTAGATGTGGAAACTGGGTTACAGATGCCAATCGTCTTAAGGACGGCGAGGTGTTTTTACCAATGGATAGCGACCAAATAGTGTTATTCGCTGATGAGGAGGAAGATAAATGACCATTTGGCAGGAGGCTGAGTGTTTAAGAAATAAACTGGCTGCTGTGCGCAGAGATGTGCATCAACATCCGGAAACAGGTTGGACGGAGTTTAGGACTACGTCCTTTATTATTAAGGAGCTGCAATATTTGGGCTACAACGTAGCCTTTGGTAAGGCAGTTATTAATGAAGAATATATGCGTGGTGTGCCTTTAGCAGACGTTTTGGCTGAATATCAGGAGCGTGCAATTCGTGAGGGTGCTGATCCTAAACTAGTGGAGCAAATGACGGGTGGCTTTACTGGCGTAGTGGCTGTGCTGGATAGTGGCAAGGCAGGCAAAACAGTCGCCTTTCGTTTTGATATAGATTCTAATGATGCTATTGAATGTAAGAATATAGAGCATCGCCCTTCTGCAGAGGGCTTTGCCTCCGAGCATGAGTGCGCAATGCATGCCTGCGGACATGATGGACACGTTGCTATAGGCTTAGGCTTGGCAAGGCTTTTGGCTGCTCATAAAGATGAGCTTCGCGGTCGCATCAAGTTGATTTTTCAGCCTGCCGAGGAAGGCGTGCGTGGTGCCTATGCTATGATGAAGGCTGGTGTGGTAGATGATGTAGACTATTTCTTTAGCGGTCACGTTGGCTTTAAGGCTACTACTGATAATACCATTATTGCCAGAACAGACGGCTTTTTGGCAACAACTAAAATTAATGCTGAGTTTAAAGGTGTTTCTGCACATGCCGGTGCAGCTCCTGAGGCTGGAAAAAATGCGCTGTTAGCTGCGGCTCAGGCTGCTATTTCTTTAAATACTATTGCTCGTCATAGTGGTGGCGCTAGTCGTATTAATGTAGGTGTGCTTAATGCAGGTACGGGACGTAACGTTGTACCTGATTATGCAACTATGCAGCTGGAAACTCGCGGTGAAACAACAGAGGTCAATGACTTTATGGTGCAGGAGGCTGAGCGTATTTTACATGCCTGCGCTGCTATGTACGATGTACAGCTGACTACTAGCATTGTTGGCAGTGCACCAAGCTGTGTGCCTGATAATGAATTAGGCAGTTTGGCTGCGAAAATAATTAAAGAAAAGTGTGGCTATGCCGCTGTTCTGGAAAATGCTCATATCGGCTGCAGTGAGGATTGCTCCTATTTTATGGAGCGAGTGCAGGAGCTTGGAGGACGAGCACTTTTTATGATGTATGGAACTAAGATTGTTGCCGGTCATCACAATGATCATTTCGATTTTAATGAGGATTGTTTATGGCGTGCATCTGCTGCATTAGCAGAGCTGGCTATGCATTTTAGTAAGGATGAATAAGTTTAGTTTGAAGAATTTTCTAAATTTTGCTAAAGTTATTCTACCGTTTCTTCATTGATTTGCCATAATTATCTGTTATACTATGTCTAACAAATCCCGATAAAGTAATTTTCAAAAAAGATTTTGAGGAGGAAATATTATGAATTTCAAACGTAATGCAACTATTATGATGGCTATGGCAACTATGTTATGTATGGGTAGCGCTTTTGCATCTGATGCAAAACAACCGGTAGAAGCTCCTGTGAAGGCTGCTCAGGTTCAAGAGGCTCAAGTAGAGAATATTCGTCCTTTAGAGCAACGTCAAATGCTGGAAACCCGCGGTGAAATCGTTGAAATTGGTGAAGGCTTCATCGTTGTTAAGGGCGAAGGTGACCAAGAGATTGTAAAGGTTATGCTTGGCGAAATCAACGACAAAGATGACGCAATGGAAGATGTAAATGATAACGACTACGATACCTATATTATTGATGGTAAAAACGGCAAGCTGAAAAAAGTAAGCAAGCTGAAGGTTGGCATGCAAGTAACCGTTTACTATGATTCTGCAATGACCCGTAGCCTGCCGCCTCAAGCTCGTTGCTATGCAGTAGTAATTGAAGACTCCAAAAAGGATAGCATGGCAAAATATTTTGTAGTAGATAGAGTTTTGAAGCAAGATGCAACCTCCATGCAGGTTATTGACCTGAACCATGGTCTGATTGCAACCATTACTAAGGACTCCTGCAAAAACTTCGATGAAATCGAAAGAGGCTCTAAGCTGATGATTTGGTCCAAAATGATGACCATGAGCCTGCCTGCTTTGACCAATGCAGATAAGGTAGTAGTTATTGACTAATATAGAATTGCTGCCACAGGTAGCATCTGTACTATAAAGTAAATAACTACGCAGGCGTAACGGTCAGCAGTTAAATTTGGCTATACACTTTTCTAGAAAGCCATGCAGCTACCAGTTGGTTGGCTGCAATAAAAGTTAAAATTTAAGCTAAGCGACGAAATTTATGTAGCTAATGCGATAGGGCTGCATAAAAGCAACAAAAATAACTTCCTTCTTCTTTCCAAGGATATCTGATTGCGATAGGATATCAAGGTTCCATTGTCAAACTAATAGGGGTGCTTTAGGAGTAACAGGCTAAAGCACAACTACAAAGCGACTAAGCAACTAATACAAAAAATGACAGTAATGCCAAGTTGGCACTACTGTCATTTTTGTCTTTATGCAGATTTATAAAATAGTATCCTTGTATATGTTTATATTTATAGAAGGAAATAGCAGGCATTGTTATTACAAGCGTGTAGAATTTAGAAGTAAAATTGATTATTACATCTTAATAAATGAAAAAAGTAAATGCAAATGTGAATGGCTAAGGACAGAGAATTTTTCATTTTCTTTTTATTAGTGCAAAAATAAGGAGATGACAGAAATAGTCATCTCCTTGTGCTATACTTGTACTTAATTAGTAGCCTAAGTGCTTTAAAAAGCCATCAATACCTTCCATAATATCGTCATAGGTAAGGTCAAAATCACCTGTGTACCAGGGGTCAGCAATGCTTTGGCCAGGACGGTCGGTATAGTCCAAAAGCAGGGATATTTTGTTATTAGGGTCGCTGGGAATAATACGCTTAATATTGCGCAGATTGTTGCTATCCATAGCAATAAGATAGTCGTAGTTGGTATAATCCTGACGAGTAATTTGGCGTGCATATTTTCCGGCGACGCTGATACCGTACTGTGCTAGCTTATTACGTGTTCCATGGTGGACAGGATTGTCTATCTCCTCACGGCTCGTTGCTGCAGAGGCGATGGAAAAATCTGCCGCAATACCACGTTCAGCAGTAATATGCTTTAATAAAAACTCTGCCATAGGAGAGCGGCAAATATTTCCATGGCAAATAAAAAGAACTTTATGCATGATGGTCTCCTTTAGGTTTTATTTATAATAATAGCAAGGAGAAAAGTGTTAGTCAATTAACAAGTAAAAGCATTTACCTTTATGCATAATTGTGGTACAGTTTAGGTAGTACAATGGATATTTGTAATAAATTTATCTAGTTTTCGGTATATGATAAATTAAGCTGTCGGAGGTGACAAAAATGAGGAGCAGCAATATCGACCATGAGGATATTTTGTTTGAGAAAAGAGTTCATAAATTAGAGCAAAATATACAAATAGTCATAGTGGCATTAACATGTGCATTTATAATAATAGGAATTCAACAAGCTGGAGTTATTGGTGTGATTTTAGCTTTATTGGTTAGCGTTTCATTATATTTAGCTAGTAAAATGGCTGTTTTGTTCGTTGTGATTGAAAAAGGAATTAGTAATAGTAATACTCAACATCTTAAGTACCTTTATGCATGCATAATGGCCGGAGTTATATTTTTGGCTATTTTTTATGAGGATAAATTTGTTATTTTAACACTTTGTGCATTGGTTGCTGTGTTTTATTTTGTGCTTAGGTTTGTACTATCAAGAATGGACAACAAGTAAGATGGTTTAGGTAGATATTTGGATAAACAGGTGGGATAAGGATGTTTGAAATTTTAGAGGGCAGACAGGAGTGGGGAGCATGTCTGATGCAGGCTCGTGAGGCAGAGGAAGCATGGGATAGGAATTACAATGCCAAGTCCGTTAGATGCTTGCATGCGGCTTCGGTATATGCTATGCATAATTTTTTGAATCGCTATCTTTTGCCCTATGATGAACGTAATACTCTTTTGGTGCTGCTGCAGGAAACTAATGGCAGGGATTATCTGCCTGATCAGATGTATTCTAATTTATTGTATATTGCAATTATGGGTGATATTGTTTTACGTAAAAAACGTTCCGTGTACAGCTATGAGGCTGATGAATGTATGAAGCGTCTGGAAATCTTTGTAAATTGGTTGCTGCAGGCAGAGTAAGGCTTCATTATTACTGTTTTGATTTTTAAACAGTCAATAAGTATGTAACAAGGGGATTTGGATATGGGTAGAAGAAGAAAAAAAGATGGAGGCTACGAGTTATTACGCTTTATAAGTCTGCTTGGCTTGTATGTTTTGCTTTCACCTGATAAAAAGCCAAGAGAAAGAACGGTAAGGACGGAGGAACCAACTAGAATTTATGACCCTGTAGTAAATCAACAACCAGTGGTAAATCAGCATCTTGGAAAAAATACAAATTCTGATGGTGATAGCAAAATTAGTTGCTTAATAGTGGCATTAATTGTTATTGTTTTGGCCATTTTATCAGAAAGTGCTGAGTTAATATTATTAGCGTTCTTGGGAATTGCGTTGATTGCTGTTTTGAAAAACACCAATCTCTCTTCAAACAATAACACTCTGGAGAATCAGCAGCATGTTGCACAAGGCAGTGCTCAGTACGCTGGTTCAGAGCAAAATTTGTATGCTCGTAGAAGCTCGGAGCCCTTTGTACCCAATTTAGCTACGCATGTTTTTGTACCTGATAAGTGGACTGCAGATTTACTTAAGGAAGTGAGCCTGAGTGAACGCTTGCGTTACTTAAATTTGGATAGTGTAGGAGAACTGATTGAAAAGTTCCCTACATGTACAGATGATGATGATTTAATAGATTTCCGCTATGGAGAAAAAAGCGTTGTTGGTGCTAAACGCAAGGTAGTTGCTGATAAATACAGATATATGCCTGCGGATTTTAATCCTAATCTTGTCGTACCTGTAGCCTCCGTAGCAGCTATGGCAGCTCCTGTTGCAGCAGCGTACTACTATGAAGATAACAGCGATGATAACGATGAAGCAAGCTTTTGGGGTAATAATAATGCTCAGGCACAGGCTCCACAGCAAAAGCCGGCTTGGCAGGATCCATATGCTTACCACGGTACAGAAAAATACGATGAGTTCTACAACTTGCGTGAAGACGAGTATCGCGAGGAATACGGCGAGGACTTTGAGGACGCTATTGATGATGAATATGAGGATACATATATCAATAAATAGCCTTGCTGTGTGTCTATAAGTGCCATCAGGTAAAAATAGCATAATGAATAAAAAGCCTTTTGAGTGATTTGCTTAAAAGGCTTTTTCATACAATAGGAGATATTTGTGGCGAGCCTGCTTAGAAAATACTTCAAATCGTATGGATATATTATGACGCGTAGGTATCAGCAAAGTTACTGGAGGTTTTTCCTAGTAGTAAGGATGAGATGGATTTTTGCTATCCTGCTGATAAAATCTTTTGTGAAGAATAAGTAAATTAAATAATTAAAGTAAACACCATTATTTTCTGAAGCTGCTGAATGTGGTATAATGTGTGCAAAGCATAGCGTTGTTGTATGAAATAATTTTTGAAAATATAAAAATATACAAGGAGAAGAATATATGGAAAATTGGTCGTTAGATGAGGCAATTGCCTACTATAAGGAGCAGGATGCTCCGTCTAATCAGGAGGCTTTGGTAAATTTACTACGCGAGGTACAGGAAAATAACGGTGGCTTTTTACCAGATATTGCAATGGAGGATATTGCTGCTGCTATGAATGTCAAACCTAGCTTTTTAGGAGCGTTAATTAAACGTTATCCTAGCCTGCGCACGGAAAGTGCACCTCATCGTCTAGAAATTTGCGGTGGTCCCAATTGTGCTAAAAACGGTTCTGCCAAAATATTGAAATTCATTGCTAACGAATATAAGGTGCAGTCCGGCGGTATTAGCAAAAGGGGAGGCTTTTCCTTTAAAATCTGTGGCTGCATGAAGCAGTGTCCCCACGGTCCTAATATTAAGTGGGATGGCGAAATCTATAATCACGCAGACGAGGCGTTATTGGCAAAGCTTATCCATGGCAAATATTAACGTTTGGAGAATGGAGCTGCTTTACGAAAAAAACTATCTATGGTAGCTTGAATTAACTGGGTAGGAAAATGTTTAATAAGTTCAGTGGCTTTTAGAATACTAAAGCTGTAGTGTTTATAGCTGTGGTGTTTATTTTAAACTCTTTAGAGCTGGACTGGTTATTGTAAAGAGTAATTTTATGAAAGAGGAATAGTTTTGGATAATATAGGTCTATTAATTTTACTACAGGTATTATTAATACTTTTAAACGCGGTTTTTGCAAGTGCAGAGATTGCAGTACTTTCTGTTAATGAGGCAAAGATTGCTGCTATGGCAGAAAAGGGTAATAAGCGTGCTCAACGTTTATTGAAGCTGATGAAGGAGCCTGAAAAGTTTTTATCTACAATACAGATAGCAATTACCTTGTCTGGCTTTTTAGGAAGTGCTTTTGCAGCAGAAAATTTTGCTGACCCGTTAGCTGCGTGGCTGCTGTCTTTGGGGGTGCCAATGTCTGCATCAAGTATGGAAACCGTTATGGTAATTTTGATTACCTTAATTCTGTCCTATTTTACCCTTATTTTTGGTGAGTTGGTGCCTAAGCGTGTAGCAATGAAGAAATCTGAGGAGCTGGCACTGGCGTATTCTGGTATTGTAGGTGCAATATCCACCGCTTTTAAGCCTGTTGTTTATTCCTTGTCCTTTTCAACCAATGCTGTGCTAAAGCTGTGTGGCATTGACCCTAAGGAGGATGATGATACCGTCAGTGAGGAGGAGATCCGTATGATGGTTAAGGCCAGCGGTGACAAGGGTGCTATTGATAAGGAGGAGCAGGAGTTTATTCAAAATGTTTTTGAGTTTGATGATTTGACTGCCGGTGAGCTGGCAACTCATAGAACTGATGTTATGGCTTTATGGATGGAGGATAGTGATGAGGAATGGGATAGAATTATACGTGAATATCATTATTCCAACTATCCTATTTGTGGTAATTCTACTGACGATGTTATAGGAGTTCTCAATACTAACAAATATTTGCGTTTGCGAGCTGCTAATCGTACAAGAATTATGAATGAAGCTGTTTCTCCAGTCTTTTTCGTACCAAAGAGTATTAAAGCCGATGTGCTTTTCCGCAATATGAAGAAGGAAAAGGTATCCTTTGCCGTTGTCTTGGATGAATATGGTGGTATGGCTGGCGTTATTACTTTAAGTGATTTGGTAGAAGAGCTGGTTGGTGATTTGAATATGGATGATGATAAGACGGAGCATATTGAGCCTCATATTGAAATGATTAATGATTTATCATGGAAGATATATGGTAACGCTACATTGTCCGATATAAAAGAAGAAACTGGTATAGATTTTGGTTCACCTGTCTTTGACACATTTACAGGTATTGTTTTTGACAAGCTTAGTGCTGTTCCTAAGGATGGCAAGCAGAAGATTACAGTAGAGTTTTCTGACTTTACGGTGCAGATTAATGAAATTTTTGAGCATCAGATACATGAGGCTATTATTTTTAAACATGAGAATAGGCGTTAATGATATATAGTTTTTGCATAGATGCTTATGAGGTTTAGCCTTTGTGGACTAAATTAGTCTACAAAGATATAAAAATAAGCTTAGAAAATTGTAAAGAATGTAATAAATTCATTGACACTAACTGCTAAAGAGCATATAATTAATAGGTAACCCTGTAAGAAGGATGCAATTGACACGCATCCTTCTTATTATTTTTAAAAATATCCATGATGCAGCTTTTTAAGGAGAGAAGTACACAATGATTAGAAATGATTTACGTAATATAGCGATTATTGCCCACGTTGACCATGGCAAGACTACCCTGGTTGACGCACTGCTGAAGCAAAGTGGTGTCTTCCGTGCCAATGAGCATGTTGAAGAGCGCGTTATGGACTCCAACGCTTTGGAGCGTGAACGTGGTATTACCATTTTGTCTAAAAATACTGCTGTTATGCACAACGGTACTAAAATCAATATTCTGGACACCCCGGGCCATGCTGACTTTGGTGGCGAGGTAGAGCGCGTGTTAACCATGGTTGACGGTGTTTTGCTGGTAGTAGATGCTTATGAAGGTCCTATGCCTCAAACTAAATATGTACTGCGTAAAGCTTTGGAGCAGCACTTAAAGCCCATTGTTGTTATTAATAAAATTGACCGTCCTGACCAACGTGTTACTGAGGTTATTGATGAGGTTCTGGACCTGTTCATCGAGCTGGATGCTGATGAAGACCAACTGGAGTTCCCTGTTGTTCTGACCTCTGCACGTAGCGGTATTGCTAAGCTGAGCATGGATGATGAAAGCGAAAACATGGAGCCCCTCTTCAAAGTAATTTTGGAAAACATTCCTGCTCCTGATGTTGACACTGAAGCTCCGCTGCAAATGCTGGTTAATACTCTGGATTATGATGATTATGTAGGTCGTATCGTTGTAGGTCGTATCGTTCGTGGTACCCTGCATAATGGTGAAAATATTACTCTGATGAATGAAGAGTCCTCTGTAAAGGCTAAAATTGGCCGTCTGTATTCTTACCAAGGTCTGAAGCGTGTAGAAACTCAAGAGGCTGGTGCTGGTGATATCGTAGCTTTAATTGGCTTGGCTGATGCAAACATTGGTGACACCATTGCTGACTACGAAAATCCTGAGATGCTGCAAGGCATTAAAATTGATGAGCCTACTTTGTCCATGGTATTCTCCGTTAATAACAGCCCCTTTGCAGGTCGTGAGGGTACATATGTAACTAGTCGTCATCTGCGTGAGCGTCTGTTCAAGGAAATTGAAACTAACGTGTCTATGCGCGTTGAAGAAACCGAAACCACTGAAGCATTTAAGGTTTCCGGTCGTGGCGAGCTGCATCTGTCCGTATTGATTGAAACCATGCGTCGTGAAGGCTATGAGCTGCAGGTTGGTAAGCCTAAAGTAATTATGCACCGCGATGAAAACGGCACTCTCTTAGAGCCTATGGAAGCACTGACTATTGACGTTCCCCAAGATTACATGGGTGCTGTTATGGAAGGCCTGGGCCTGCGTAAAGCTGAGCTGGTTAACATGACCGAAATGGCTGGCTATCTGCGTATGGAATTCAAGATTCCTGCTCGTGGCTTGATTGGTTTCCGTAACCAATTCCTGACTGATACTAAGGGTAATGGCGTTATGAACCATGTATTTGCTGGCTACGAAGAATATAAGGGTGAAATTCCTGGCCGTACCCGTGGCAGCTTAGTTGCTTTTGAAACTGGCGAAACCTCTTCCTATGGTATTAGTAATGCTCAAGAGCGTGGTACTATGTTTGTAATTCCTGGCGAAAAGATTTATGAAGGCCAATTGGTTGGTGAAAACAGCCGTGAGGATGATATGGACGTTAACCCCTGCAAAAAGAAGCATGTCAGCAACATGCGTGCTTCCGGCAGTGACGATGCTATCCGCTTAATTCCGCCTAAAACTTTCTCTCTGGAGCAGGCTTTAGAGCATATCAATGAGGATGAGCTGGTTGAGGTAACTCCTAAAAACATTCGTATGCGCAAAAAGATTCTTGACAGACTGGAACGCGGCAAAATGCGTGGTCGTATGAAAAACGGTCAAGTATAATTTTGACAAAGTTGTAAAACTCTGATAGAATAATCTATACTAACAAGGGCAAAAAAAGCACGGCTTTTGGTAGATATAAGCTGCAGTTTGGAGGCGTAGCCAATGGATTTTAAAGGTACAGCAAAAAGATTTCTCAGTATGGAGGATCATGAGGAGCAGACTCAGGAGTATTCTGGTCCGCGCCTAGTGAAATCTGGTCATTTAAATATTGTAGTACGCACCCCGAAGTCCTTCAGTGATGTGCGTGAATACGCTGATTCTCTGATGGGTGGCAGCGCTATTATGGTTAGCTTTGAGGCTGTTGATCCAGCTTTGAGAAACCGTATTTTTGATTATCTCAATGGCGTAAGCTATATTGTTAATGCATCTGTTTCCTGTGTTACTGATGACCTGCTTTTGTATGCACCAGAGAATGTTGAGGTAAATAAGGAAACTATTGTAAAACGCAGTGGTTTTGGCTTTAAGTTAGGTAAATAGGAATAATTACTAAACCGTTCTTCTTTTGAAGAACGGTTTTTTTATACCTATTTTAAAATGATGTATTGCAAGCAAGAATAAATGCTGATATAATAAGAGAAGGATTTTAATACATATTCTTATTATAATCCTTGCTGAAAAGTAAATATTTTTAAATGGGAAATTTGGTGAGATTCCAAAACTGTACCGCAGCTGTGTTGGTAGCTTATTATGTCAAATCCTTTTGCCGAGGGACATAAAAGCGATGACCTAAGTCAGGGCACCGTTATTTTTTCTTGGGCTCGCGAGTACGAGCTGGGGACTATCTTTTCTGCTTTTGGAAGCAGATTTTCCTTACCTGCATTGCACGGGCCTTGAATATTAGATAAGGACCGTAGAATTGCGGGCTTTATTTTGTTTTTAGGGATGGTGGATATGACGAAGCATTTAGTTAACTTTTGTGCTATTGATTGGTATGAGAAAGAGCTGGCGGAACGCGGTCAGTCCTTGGCTGATTATATTAACCAGCTTGGTGTAGATGGTGTAGAGCAATTTGTTTATACTGTTGAACCTAATAAAAATTCCTACAGTGATTTGACAGTAGGCGTACATCTTAATTATTGGCCCTATTGGATGGATTTTTGGCTGAAAAAGGCTAAACGCTTGAAGCAGTATTTCCGTAATATACATGAACGTAATCAATATTTCCATGATGCATTAAGCTGCGAAGAATGGCTGTCAGTTATTCGTCGCAATATTAACGTGGCTATTGCGGAAAAGCCCGAGTATCTTGTATGGCACGTAGCAGAGGCTAACAACGAAGAAATTTTTACATATCAGTTCAATTATAGTGATAGAGAGGTTTTACAGGCAAGTGCTGATGTGTTTAACTCCATTGCTGACGAAATTCCTGCAGGCACCACTGTATTGTTTGAAAACCTTTGGTGGCCTGGTCTGCGACTGACTGATGTGCGTAATGTTAAATTCTTCTTTGACAGAATTAAGCGTGATAATGTTGGTATTATGCTTGATACCGGACATTTGATGAATACCAATCTGCGTTTGAAAAACGAAGCAGATGCTGTAGATTTTGTTTGTCGCACCTATGAAAAGCTGGGTGATTATGGCAAACTGGTTAAGGGACTGCATTTAAGCTGTAGCTTGAGTGGTTCCTACCAACGTAATTTTAATCGTCAGGCTCCAGATAAGCTGGACTATGAGCAGGTTTGGCGTCATGTTACTCAAATTGACAGACATCAGCCCTTTGAAACAGAAGCTGTTAAACGCATTTTAGAGGCTGTTCAGCCTGAATACATTGTTCATGAGCTGGCCTTTGATAGCATGGATGATTTGGCTAATAAGCTGCCTATCCAAATGAAAAATATTAGATAGTTTTTGTTTCTGTTACATTTTTTATGATATAATAGGATTGTCGTTTGACAGTCCTATTATTGTTTTAAGGAGAAATTTATGAAGCTTAAAAATTTTTTATTAGCTTTGTGCATATTGTTGTTGGTGCCTGCAGTAGCTGGTGCAGAAAACAAATATTATCTTGGTGAAAAGCTAAAGGGTTATAAGCAGGCTGAATTTGTACTGCTGACAGGTGATGATGTTAATTTTCGTAAGGCACCTGTTAATGGTCAGGTTATTAAGTGCCTGCCACATCATACATTGATGCGAGTAATAGAGCGTAATGGCGATTGGCTTAAGGTTGATATTAGTGGCACTGAGGGTTATGTAGCTGCAAATTTTGCAGGTCAAGGCAGTAGAGACCAGCTTATAAGTGATGATTTTACTGGTGTGATGGCTGACTTAGGTACTAAATTTGACGAAGCTAGAGCTAAAACGGAGCTGGGAAAACCGCAAAGGGAGTATCGTGATAAGGAAACTAAGCGCGATATGTACGACTATGGCAGAGTAGTACTTGGTGTGCGTCATAATAAGGTGGCAAGCATTGAAATAAAGGATTCTCAATTTATTACTATGCGTGGTGTTAGTATTGGTGATAGCAATGGACGTGCCATTGGCCAGTATGGTATGCCAGACGGTGTAGTTTATGCTAAGGATTGCACTGAATATGAATATCGTTTAAATGGTGAAGCCCCATGCCGTTTTGTTATAGGTGTAGATAGCAATAATGCAATTAAAAAGTTTGTGATGGAGCTGTTAGACGATTAAAATCGCCAACGATATTTTTAGAAAAATATTTTAAATATGGGCGTATTATAAAGATGGATTTAAGGACGCAATGAAGGTTATTAGGACAAAATCGTCTATAGATGGACCTATGTTGTCCCTGAATAATCTATATGTATTAATATATTGCGAAATCATCTTCATAAAAGGAAATAAAGTTAAGAATTATATTTTAAGGCTATAAGTATTATTGAAATGCTTATAGCCTTTTATGTAGGCTAATCTTGATATTTTCAGAAAATTTCCATATTAAATGCATTTTTCTTAGCTTTTCGTGTATTCTCTTTAAATTACTATAGTTTTATAATGAGACAATAAATGGTATAATGATTTTGTCTCATTATTTTAAAAGGAGTGACATTTTTAATGCAAGACACACAAAAAAAGAACCAGGTTGGTGGAATCCTAGGTTTAATCGAACGCATAGGTAATAAGATTCCCGATATTACCATTTTATTTATCGGTGCCTTTGTTATTTGCTGCGTTATGTCCGCTATCCTATCCCAATTTCATTTTGGCTACGTTCATCCTACCACTGGTAAGGAAATCGTTGTCAATAATATGTTGAGCGGTAAAAATCTAGTAGATTTGCTGAGCAAGATGGTAACTAATTACTCTGGCTTCCCGCCGTTGGGCATGGTTATCGTTGCCACTCTGGGTATTGGTATTGCTGATGGCTCCGGCTACATCAATACTGCTCTTAAGAAAATTTTGTCCGTTACCCCTAAAGTATTAATCACCCCTATTATTATTCTTGTTGGTATGCTGAGCCATCTTGGTCCTGATACCGGCTATGTAATTATTATTCCTGTGGCTGCGTATATGTTTTATGCCAGCGGCAAGCATCCTTTGGCAGGTATTGGTGCCTCCTTTGCAGGTATTGCAGGTGCTTTTGCTGCTAACTATACTCCCTCTGCCATTGACCCTGTAATTCAAGGCTTTACTCAAAGTGCTGCGCAAATCATTGACCCCACCTATCAGGTTAATGTGCTGTGCAACTATTTCTATGCTTTTGGTGCAACCTTTGTTGTTATTCCTAGCTGTTGGTATGTAACTGAGCGTATTGTTGAGCCCTGGCTGTGGAAAGCATGTCCCCTTGATGAAGATATAGACGTAGGCGAGGACGCTAATACTGCAGTTACTCCTCAGGAAAACCGTGCCTTCTACACTGCTTCTGCCGTGTTTACTGCTATGGCTATTGGTTTGGTAATGCTGCTGCTGCCTGCTGATTCCATCTTCCGCGATAGCGATGGTATGCTGGCAAGCTTTAAGGCACCCATTATGCAATCCATCGTTTCCCTGCTGTTTGTATTTACAGGTACCATTGGCTTGGTTTATGGCGTTATGGTTGGTAAATTCAAATCTCCTAAGGACGTAACCAAGTCTATGGAGGATATTACTAAAACCTTGGTACAGCTGATAGTATTCTACTTCTTTGCTGCACAATTCCTGTATGCCTTTGGTGCCTCCAACATGGGTGCATTGATTGCTATTTCTGGTGCAGAATTCTTGAAATCCTTAGCACTGCCTCCTCAGGTAACTGTATTTGGCATTATTATCTTTGTTGCAATGCTGAATCTGATTATTACCTCTGCATCTGCTAAATGGGCAATTTTAGCTCCTATCTTTGTTCCGATGCTGATGGCTGTTGGCATTGCTCCTGAGCTGACTCAGGTTGCCTTCCGTGTCAGTGACTCTGCTGTAAACGTAGTAACTCCTATGTTTGCCTTTTATCCTTTGATTATCCTGTATTGCCAAAAATACGTTAAGAGTGCAGGTATTGGTACTCTCAGCTCTCTGATGCTGCCTTACACCATAGCTCTTCTGGTAAGCCTTACCATCATGCTGTATATATTCTGGGGCCTGGATATTCCTTTAGGCTTGCAGGCAGATTATGTATATCCTCGTCGTGTAATGTAATAAAATAGAGGCCGTAAGGAACTCGTGAAGTGCTTAGGCTCCCCAAGGTATGAAGATACTTAGGCGGAGCCTTCGCCATACATATCTTAGTTTTCTTTTTGGAAAGGAAGTTTTTTATTATGAACATGCAAGAACGTCTTACTAAACGCTTTTTCCGTTATGCTGCTATTTCCTCTCAATCTATTGAAGGTGCAGCAGTTGTTCCCAGTACTGAAGGTCAATGGAAGCTGGCAGAGCTTTTGAAGGCTGATTTGGCAGAGCTGGGGTTTGTTGATTTGGAAATCAGTGAATACTGCGTGCTGACAGGCAAGCTGCCTGCAAATTTGCCCGAAGGCTACCACAAGGTTCCTGCTGTTGGTTGGGTTGCGCATCTGGATACTGTTGACGTTAACCTTTCTCCTGAGGTTCATCCCCAGGTAGTGAAAAACTACCAAGGTGGTGATGTATTGCTGAACGAGGAGAAACAAATTTATATCAAAGTAAGCGAGCATCCTGAGCTGAACAACTATATCGGAAGTGACCTGATTGTAACTGACGGTACTTCCGTTCTGGGTGCTGACAACAAGGCTGCTATTGCTAATATGATGGTTGCCTTTGAAACTTTGGCAGAAAACAAGGATATTCTTCATGGTGATATTTATGTTGGCTTTGTTCCTGATGAAGAGGTTGGTCTGTGCGGCAGCAAGATGATGGACTTCAGCAAATTCCCCATTGATTTTGCGTACACCATCGACTGCTGTGAGTTAGGTGAGGTAGTATATCAAACCTTTAACGCAGGTACTGCTCTTATTGATATCAAGGGTGTAACTGCTCATCCTATGTCCGCAAAGAACACCTTGGTAAATCCTGGTCTGGTTGCTGTGGACTTCATCAATTGCTTGGATAGAATGCAAACTCCGGAGCATACTGAGGGTACTGAAGGCTTTATCTGGGTTGGCTCCATTGAGTCCAACGCTGCCGAGGCTCATTTGAATATTAAGATTCGTGACCATAATAAGGTTATGTACGAAGCACGTAAAAAATATCTTGCTGATGCTTTGGAATATGTTAAGGCTAAAAATCCGAAGGCAGAAATTAAGATGGAAATTACTGATGTTTATGCCAACATTGCCGATGCTATCCGTGAGGATAACAAAATGTGCATTGACTACATCTTTGAAGCTATGAAGGAGCTGGAAATCAAGCCTAAGAATTTGGCTATGCGTGGCGGTACCGATGGTTCCTTTATCTCCACTAAGGGCATTTTGACTCCCAACTATTTCACTGGTGCTCATAACTTCCATTCCAACTGCGAATTCATGCCTATGGATGCCGTAGAAAAATCCTGCCGTATGACCTTAAAGCTCATTGAGCTTATCACTAAATAATAGCTTTTGGCCTGATATAAGGTTAAACAGTCTCAATAAATACTGACACAAATATAATGGCTCCAAACATTCCCCGGGAAATGTTTGGAGCCGTTTTTATTTATATGCTTAAGAATGTTCTTGAATGTAGATAATAGAGTGTAAGATATTTTTGAATAATTTAATTAAATTGCGGCTTACATATTAAAAGCCCCGAACTGTTATGGTTCAGGGCTTAAATTGTTGTATTAATCTATTAAAGACCTTTTTATCTTGCTATGCTTTAATACCTAAAAATATATTTTGAAGGCTATTGAGATTCAAATCTTATTCGCAGAGGAAGATGCGCTGTTGCGGTTAACTACACAGAAGCCATCAGTTTCTAAATAGTCAATGATTTCGCGGATTTGTTTAGCGTCTCTAGTTTCCAAGCTCAGCTTTAGGATACAGCTGGTAATGGGCATATTGGCGTCAGAGCGGTCATGGTGTACGCTGACAACATTGGCACCGCATTTGCTGATAATATCAACAACACGCTTGAGCTGACCAGGTCTATCCTCCATGTTGATCATAAGGTGTGCTTGGCGACCGCCAGTAATCAAACCACGAGTAATAACGCGGGATAGGATATTGACGTCAATATTGCCACCAGATACAAGGCAGACGGTTTTTTTGCCTTCGATGGGCAGCTTGTTGAAAAGTGCTGCTGCTACAGGAGTTGCACCTGCACCTTCTGCAACCAGCTTTTGTTTTTCCATCAATGTTAAAATAGCTGCAGAAATTTCATCTTCACTAACTGTAACGATATCGTCTACATATTTATTGATGATTTCATAGGTGTTCTCGCCAGGAGTTTTTACGGCAATACCATCAGCCAAGGTTTTTACATAATCCAAGGTGCAATAGTGCTTTTCGTGGTATGCTTTGTACATGCTGGCTGCGCCTGCTGCCTGTACGCCATATACCTTGACCTCGGGGCGTAGGGCTTTGATGGCGAAGGCTACACCAGAAATAAGTCCGCCACCACCAATAGGAACGATAACTGCTTCTACATCAGGAAGCTGTTCAAGAATTTCTAAACCAATGGATCCTTGACCTGCCATAACCAGTTCATCATCATAGGGATGGATAAATGTCATACCAGTTTCCTTTTGCAGCTCCACTGCACGGTCGTGTGCTTCGTCATAGGCACCAGGAACAAGCTCCACCTGTGCACCAAGACGTTTGGTATTTTCAACCTTCATAATGGGTGCGCCATCAGGCATGCAGATGATGCTCTTAATACCCATACGGGTTGCAGCCAAAGCTACGCCCTGCGCGTGGTTGCCGGCACTACAGGCAATAACGCCCTTACTGCGTTCTTCTTCTGTCAGCTGGCTGATTTTGTAGTAGGCACCACGCAGCTTAAAGCTACCAGTTACCTGTAGATTTTCAGTTTTTAGGTACAGCTCCTTGCCTGCGCTCAGGTTGGGGGCTGCAATCAAGTCAGTTTTGCGAGCAATGCTTTTCAGCATAAAGGACGCATGATAAATTTTGTCCAGTGTCAGCATAAAATAGCTCCTCCTAATTATCTTTTAATGTCCACTCTCAGTGGAAAAAATCTATTTTGTCCACGAAATATCTTTAAGCATATTATAGATAGGGAAGGATATTAAGTCAAGAGGAGGTGTTATATACTATTTGGATATTTGCTTTTGCTATTAAAGATAATTATGGTTTATGGCTAGCAACAGAAAAAAGGAATAAAAATATGTTTGAAATATGAACTTGTATATGCTATAATAACTACAGTTGCAGGGTGTCTGCATGGGATATCTTGCCTGGTTATTTGGACCAGTGGCGCTTTAGTCGAGCTTTCGGCTAAGGCGCTTTTTTATTTAGGATAATGCGCATTATCTGTACCTTGAAAATATGATATACTAGAGGAGGATAAGGATGAATTTACCTAAGTATGAAGACTTAACTATCCAAAATGACTTTATGTTTAAAAAGGTTATGCAGTGTAAGCGCATCTGCATGAAGCTGATTAGTGAAATTATGCAGTCTTCGGTGCAAGATATAACTTATCTGGAAACTGAAAAAACAATTGATGCCTACATTGATAGCAGGGGAGTGCGTTTAGACGTGCTGCTGGCAGATGAAAACAATACACATTACAATATAGAGATGCAGGTTAGAGATATTTTGGGCTCTAGTAATAAAGAGCAGGTGCTGCCTAAACGTACCAGATATTATCAGTCCATCATTGATACGGATATGCTGCAAAAGGGGCAGGATTATGATGAGCTGCCACCACTGGTATTGATTTTTATCTGTGCTTTTGATTTGTTTCACGAAGGTAGATATATGTATAGCTTTAAAAGCAGATGCTTGGAGAATTTGGAGCTAGAGCTTCAAAACGGAGTGTCTGTACTGTTTTTAAATACTTTGGGCAAGAAAGGCGATGTATCGCCGCTAATAAAGAACTTTTTACAATATGTCAATGACCACGTGCCTAAGGATGACTTTACTCGTGAGGTAGAGGAGGAAGTGGTACGGCTGAAGTATGATAAGGAAGTGAGGCATGAGTTTATGGTGCTGTCTACTAGATTAAAGGAAGAGCGAATGATTGGTAAAATAGAGGGTCGTAAAGAGGGTCGTGAAGAAAAAACAATAGAGGTTGTTATTAATATGTTGCAAGAGAAGATGGCAGTAGATGTAATTGCGAAATGTACTAAGGTAAGTGAGGAAGAGATTATAAATATTGCTAAGGAAGAAGGAATAGTAATTTAAAAGTTGGGCGTGGGTCTATAGTATTGTCTACAAGATTAGAGACCGAGCGTATGATTAGTAAAATGGTAAGTCTAACTTCTTTTCATTATTCCTAAAAAATGTTATCATATAGTATACGCAATTTTTATTTTTTGCCTAGAGTTGGCAGAATGTTAATAATAAGCTTTATATGTAAAGGAGAATGAATATGCAGTGGATTGAAGTAAATGTTGCAGTAACCCATGAGGCCGTAGAGGCTGTTGCTGATATTATGAACAGTGTTGGTGCGAAGGGCGTTGCTATTGAGGATCCGCAGCTGATTAATGAGCTGCGCAACTCCGGCACCTGGGAGCTGTGTGATATTCCTGAGCAGGAAAATACCGAGGTTGTTACAGTAAGTGCATACTATGCTGATGACGAAAAGCTGCAGGATAGACTAGCTGCTATTGAGTCTGAGCTGGCCTTAGTTGAAGAGCGCATAGGTAATTATCGTTTTGGTAATACTCGTTTCCGTACTGTTAGTGAGCAGGATTGGGCTAATGAATGGAAGCAATATTTCCATGTTACCCATGTTGGTAAGAGCATGGTAATCAAGCCTAGCTGGGAGGATTACACTCCTGCTGAGGGCGAGCATGTAATTGAAATTGACCCTGGTATGGCTTTTGGCACTGGCACTCACCATACCACCAATATGTGCATGGAGCGTTTGGAGAAGGTTTTACCTGTTGATGCAACTGTATTTGATGTTGGTACAGGCAGTGGTATTTTGGCTATTGCTGCAGCCTTGCTTGGTGCTAAAGAGGTAAAGGCCGTTGATATTGACGGTGTAGCTGTACGTGTTGCTCGTGAAAATGTTGCAGAAAACAATTTGAGTGATAAAATCGATGTTAAAGAGGGCGACCTGCTCCATGGTACTGAAGGCAAGGCCGACCTGATTATTGCTAATATCATTGCTGATATAATTATTATGCTGCTGAAGGATATTCCCGTAAAACTAAAGGATGATGGTATTTTCCTGGCAAGTGGCATTATTGAAGAGCGTGTAGAAGATATTGAGGCTGAGGCTAAGCTTAATGGCTTAGAGGTTGTTAATATTGACCATCGTGGTGGTTGGGTTGTAATGCAAATGCGTAAGGCATAAAGGATAATAAGATGCATAGATTTTTTGTTCCCCAATTATATAGTGAAGAAATGACTATTTCCGGTGTTGATGCACGTCATATTAGCAAGGTTTTGCGTATGCAGCCTGGAGCACAGCTACAGATTGTTAGCGATGATGGCGTCAGTGCATTGGCTGAGATAGTTGCCATTGATAGTGAGCAGGTTACAGTACACTGTATTGAAAAGCTGGCTGAAAGCCACGAGCCAAGAGTAAGACTGATTCTTGCTCAAGGTTTGGCTAAGGGTGAAAAGATGGATTTTATTATCCAAAAGGCTGTAGAAATGGGTGCTTATAGTGTTGTTCCTGTGGCAATGGAGCATTCCGTAGTACGTCTTGATGGTGCTAAGGCTGATAAAAAGGTGGAGCGCTGGCAAAAAATTGCAGAGTCTGCTGCTAAGCAAAGCAAGCGTGATATTATTCCACAAATTCAGCCTGTACAGACTATGGCAGCAATGCTAGCGGCTAATGACTGCAGCACTAAGATTATTGCCTATGAGTGTGAGGACCGCCTGAGTCTGAAGGCTGCTTTGCGTAAGGCGGAGGAGCAAGGGATTACTGATTTGCTGCTGATTATTGGTCCTGAGGGCGGTATCAGTGAGCATGAGCTGGAGCTTGCTAAAAATGCAGGCGCTATGGCAGTAAGCTTGGGTAGGCGTATTTTGCGTGCAGAAACAGCAGGTCTTGTGGCAATTAGTGCTATTTTTTACGAGACAGGCGATTTAGGCGACTGATTTAGTTTTTAGATTTTTAGGAGTTTTAAATAATGAGGAGAATTGCTTTTTATACATTGGGCTGTAAGGTTAATCAGGCAGATACTGCCAGCATGGAGGCTATTTTTAAGTCTGCAGGCTACAAGGTAGTTGGCTTCAATGAGGATGCTGATGTTTACCTTGTTAACACCTGTGTTGTTACTAATACAGGCCAACGTAAATCACGTCAGATTATCAACCGTGCAGTACGTCATAATCCTATGGCACTGACCGTTGTAACTGGCTGTTATCCCCAAACTGCTCCAGATGAAGTACGTGCTATTGATGGTGTTGATGTTATAATTGGCAACCAGGAGCGCGCACGTATTGTGGAGCTGGTAGAGCAGGCGTTGACTAGCAAGCGTGATGATATTCTTGACAATGTACAAAAAATGACCGTTGATACTCGCTTTGAGGAGCTGGGGGTAGGTACAGAGACCAATAAAACCCGTGCTTTCCTGAAAATTCAGGAGGGCTGTAACCAGTATTGCACCTATTGCATTATTCCCTTTGCTCGTGGTCCGCTGCGTAGTCGTAGCTTAGAGAGTATTAAAGAAGAAATAACTAAGCTGGTTGCAGCAGGCTATAAGGAGGTTGTCCTTATCGGTATTCATCTTGGCTGCTATGGCAAGGAGCTGGCTAAGGACGGCGTTAAGCTGAGCCTTTATGATGCTGTAGAAGCAGCGCTAAGCGTGCCCGGTGTTGAGCGCTTGCGTTTGGGCTCCTTGGAATCTATTGAGGTGGAAACAAGGCTGATGGAGCTTATGGCAAAGGAGCCTAGATTGTGCCATCATCTGCATTTGCCGCTGCAAAGTGGCTGTGACAAGGTGCTTAAGGCTATGCACCGCCCCTATGATACTGCACGCTTTGCAGAGCTTTTAAAGGAAATACGTTCCTATGTACCGGATGTGGCTATTACAACTGATATAATTGTTGGCTTTCCTGGAGAAACAGAAGAGGACTTTGAAGAAACATTGGCCTTTGCTCGCAGCTGTGGTTTTGCTAAGATGCATATTTTCCCCTATTCCAAGAGAAAAGGAACTCCTGCAGAAAAAATGCCTAATCAGGTAGAGGAGCAGGTAAAGCAGGAGCGTGCAGCACGTTTGTCCGAGCTGGATAAGGAAATGCAGCACGAGGCTATGACCTATTGGATTGGTAAGGACGTAACCGTGCAATTTGAGCAGCCTGTAGATGACAATCATGTAGAAGGCCTTTGTGGAGCTTACATGCGTGTTGTAGTAGAAGGCGGACAAGAGCTGTGCGACCAAATCCGCACTGTACACATTGTTGGTGTTGAGGACGATTATTTAGTAGGTAAGCTTTAATCCTATAATTTGATATTTTCTAAAATTAAAATTTGTTTTGCTTGTGATTATAGGCAGGAATATTTTAAGTTTTAGCGAATAATATAAAGATAATGCATTGACGAGAGGAGGGAAAAGACATGGCTGAGGATTGCATTTTTTGCAAAATTATTAAAGGCGACATTCCTTCTAACAAGGTATATGAAGACGATAAAATGGTAGCAATTTATGACGTTGCTCCTGCAGCTCCTGTACATGTACTGCTGCTGCCCAAGGAACATACTGATAATGTTACTACTGCTGATCCCGAATTGGTTGCATACATGATGGGAAAGGTAAAAATGATTGCTGAAAAAACAGGTATTATGGAGAAGGGTTTCCGCGTAGTTATCAATACTGGTGACGATGGTGGACAAACCGTAAAACATCTTCATATTCATGTAATTGGCGGCAAAGCTTTGGGTTGGCCTCCTTGTTAATCCTTGACATTGGTTGAACTTTCTTGTATAATATCTTAGTAAGTGTTTTTAGGTGCATTCATCTAGGAACGTAAATTGCATATACACTTCCCTAAGTGTGTGGAGGGAGGGAGATCAGATGGCAGAAATTAAAATTGGCAAGAACGAAACTTTAGACAGCGCACTGCGCAGATTCAAAAGAGCAACCCAAAAAGCAGGTATTCTTTCTGAGGTTAGAAAACGCGAGCACTATGAAAAACCTAGCGTTGCCCGTAAGAAAAAATCCGAAGCAGCCAGAAAACGTAAAACCAGATAATTGGAGGCGGGCTGTATGTCTATAAAAGACCAATTGACTGCAGATATGAAGCAGGCTATGAAGGATAGAGAAGCAGGTAAAATGCGTCTCGCTGTTATCCGCATGGTACGTGCTAATATTAAAAACGTAGAAATCAATGACAAGCGCGAACTGAACGATGATGAAGTTTTAGCTGTATTGATGAAAGAGGTCAAAATGCGTCAGGACTCTCTCGAGGAATTCGAGAAAGCTGGCCGTGACGAATTGGTTGCCCAAGCTAAGGAAGAGATTGAAATTCTTAAGAAATATCTTCCGGAGGCGCTCAGTGATGACGAGCTTAAAGCTATCGTGGCTGAAGTAATTGCTGAGGTTGGCGCTACTACCATGAAGGACATGGGTAAAGTAATGCCTGCTGTTATGGCAAAAACCAAAGGCCGTGCTGATGGTAAGCGTATTAACGCCATCGTTCGAGATCTACTTAAATGACAAAAATGATAACCGTGCTAGAGATTTCTAGCGCGGTTATTTTATTTTTACTTTGTATTTGTTATAATTGTATTATAGATTTTGGCAAAGGAGGTGTACTATGCCGTTAGAGTTGTATCTGCTTGTAGCAGGAATTATACTTATGGCAATGGAGCTTTCAGCTCCTGGTATCGGCATTTTTGGTGTCGCGGGCTTAGCGTGTCTTACAGGCAGTGGTTACTATCTAGTAGGCGGAGGTATGCCTGCGCTGCTAATGATTGCTGGTCTTTACCTGATTTTGATTATCGTGTTAGCGGCGTTGTTTTTCTACTTGCCCAAGGAAAGCAAGTGGAATCCATTTGTTTTGTGGGATAAGCAGCGCAACAGCGAGGGCTATACTGGTGGTCAGAACATGGCTGAGCTTTTGGGAAAGGAGGGTACAGCCCTCACAGTCCTAAGACCTGCGGGAACTGTGCTTGTGGATGGCAAAAGACTTGACGTTATTAGTCTGGGAGAATATGTTTCTAAGGGTGCTGCAGTGCGTATAGTAAAGGTAGAAGGCAGCAAAATTTTTGTAGATGTATGTAAGGAGTGAAGTGAATGGACGCTTTATTTGGATTAGTTTTCGGCAGTGGCTTTAGCTTTATTTTAGCTGTAATTTTTATTGCCGTATTTTTCAATTTTGTGCCTATTGGATTGTGGATTTCTGCAATTGCAGCAGGTGTAAATGTAGGTATTTTTAATTTGATTGGTATGCGCCTTCGTCGTGTACCTGCTTCCCAAATAGTTTTGCCCTTGATTAAGGCTAATAAGGCTGGCTTGGATTTAGAGGTTAATCAATTAGAGGCACACTATCTGGCAGGCGGCAATGTGGATCGTGTTATTGATGCTCTTATTGCTGCACATCGTGCGCAGATTGACCTGAGCTTTGAACGTGGCTGCGCTATTGATTTGGCTGGTCGTAACGTTTTAGAGTCTGTTCAAATGAGTGTTAATCCTGAGGTAATTGAAACCCCTGTAGTTTCTGCAGTTGCTAAGGATGGTATTGAGCTGAAGGTTAAGGCTCGTGTAACTGTACGTGCAAACATTGACCGTTTGGTTGGCGGTGCTGGCGAAGCAACTATTATTGCTCGTGTTGGAGAGGGTATTGTAACTAATGTAGGTTCTTCCTTAGATCACAGCAAGGTATTAGAAAACCCTGATTATATTTCTAAAACTGTTCTGGATAAGGGATTGGACGCAGGCACTGCTTTTGAGATTCTGTCCATTGATATTGCTGACGTTGATGTAGGACGTAATATTGGTGCTGCTTTGATGACTGATCAGGCAGAGGCTGAAAAACGCATTGCTCAGGCTAAGGCTGAGGAACGTCGTGCTATGGCGGTTGCTAAGGAACAGGAAATGAAGGCATATACTCAGGAAATGCAGGCTAAGGTAGTTGAAGCACAGGCTAAGGTTCCTGTAGCGATGGCTGAAGCTTTGGCTAATGGTCGTCTTGGTGTAATGGATTACTATCGTCTGAATAATATTCAGGCTGATACTCAAATGCGCCAAACCATAGCTGATGTAGCTCCTGAAGGAGAGGAAAATCCTGTTAGCGGCAAATAAGCGAGGTTATTCCTATGCTGTTTGATATTTTAGATAAGATAATTCCCGTAGTAATTATCTTTATGATATTTAGAGGAATATTGACTACAATTTTTGGAAAGAAAAGGCGCAGGCAAGAGCCTACGGAGGAATATCCGCAGGAGTCCGCTGATTACGATTACGATTATGATTGTGAGGATGAGGTGGAGTATGAGCCTAATCCGACTAGGAAGCCTACGCCGGCAGAGATGTTTGAGCAGAAGATGCGAGACAAAGAGGCTTCTAGCAATCAGAAGAAACACAATGGTATTGGCGGTCCTATAGTCCATGATGGCACTAGTATTTTGCGAGATGCTGCTGTAGAGAAGGATGGCTCTGGTATTTTATATGATGGTGGTACTGAGTCTGACGGCAGCACTGTTCTTAAGGATAGTTCAATGGAAAAGGATGGCTCTACCATTCGTTATGGTAATGATGTTCTGCGTGATGCTGCTCGTGAAAAAGATGGTAGTATCATTTTTGGTGATAAGGTAATAGTACCAGATTATAAGCCTGTTCATGGTGATGATTGCCATATAGAACACGAAAAAGGTCGTGTATATCGTGAGCCAATTGGTAAATATGGCGATATTGGCAGTGTATCCTTGAGCAGAAGCTCTGCACCGCTTCAGGTTGAGGGTGCACAAAAGAAGCGTAAACGCTTTAAACATGCCTCCTTGGTAAATGGTGTTATCATGGAGGAAATCCTGGGCAAGCCTAGGGCATTAAAGCCCTACGGAGAGGGGGATTAATCAAAGATGTTAGAAAATCTGGATATGAGCAAAAAGGTATCTAAGAGTGATTTTAATGAGACAATGGATGGACTTGAGCAGCGTCTTGGTCTAATTCAGCGCAAAGCTCGTGATGCTAAAAAGCCTATTATCATCGTGTTTGAGGGTTGGTGTGGCGCAAGGCGCAGTACCATCATTAATAAGATGATGCAGTGCATGGATGCTCGTGGATTTAATGT
>USBG01000003.1 GCA_900552855.1 uncultured Phascolarctobacterium sp.
AGTGGAGGATATTTTAGAGGATGTGGTTGAAGACGGCAGTGATGCAGTTGAGGATGTTCTTGAAGATGGTGGCGATGCTGTTGAAGATGTAATTGATGACATTGTAGATGATGGTAGTGATGCTGTAGAAGATGTAATCGAAGATATAACAGATAATGATGACGATGATCGCTATGAGCGCCGTCATCATCGTAGACATCATGATGATTGGTGTGACGATGATGATTGTGAAAGACCTCATCATAGAAGACATCATAACGACGATTAATGCTTTGTACACTATATTATCTGGGGAATAATTGTAGAGCTTGGAGTATTTAGTAGGAACTGTTTATGAGGTGATAATGTGAAAAAATTATTAGCTTTAGTGATGCTGTTGTGTTCTTTATGTTCCTTTGCCTTTGCCAATGAGCAAAATGCAAGAAGTAGCTTTGAAAGCTTGGCTATAACTATCATACAGGATTTGGATAACAGCTATAATAGGGGAGATTATGCAGTAGTATATTTTGAGGACGTTTACTTTGCTGATGGTACTAGCGGTGGTTGGCTGAAAATGGGCTACAATAGCTTTAAGTCAGGTTATGATGTGTATCCTCTACAAAATGCTGCCACACCCTATGTTGGTGTTATAGAGCTTGCTAATAGAACTATTTATTATTGCTCTCCTGAAAATCCTTATGGTGAGTTTAAAACTAAGGAAGAAGAAGAGCGTGCTATGAACTTAACAGAAGAAGGTCATCCTAACCATTATCGTTATTTATATCTGTACCAAAATGGTCAATGGCATTTTTCTAGTGAGCAAATTTTAGACTATAACGAACAGGGTCAGCAGGAATGGGTGAATACAGACGACGGATGGAATCCTTACAAGCGTATGTTAATCCAACAGCGTTGGGAAGGCTTTGATGGTACTATAGAGCTGTATTAATAGACTTTTAAAATCTTGCAGCATTGTAGTATTAAAGGGAGTCCCTTGTTTTGAAAGGGCTAAAATATTTGTAAACATAGCTTGACACGTACTAGACTTTAGGTTATGATACATATCAGACGCACTAGACCACGTATATAGTGCGGAGTAATATCTCATAATTTTATATTGATTTTATTGTAGAAATGCTTAAAAACTCCTTGTTTTAAGGGATTTTTCTGCGATGAATATATGCGAGTGTGGCGGAACTGGCAGACGCACTAGACTTAGGATCTAGCGCCTTTCGGCGTGCAGGTTCGATTCCTGTCACTCGCACCAGAAATTTTGCACTATGGCTTCGGTCATAGTGCTTTTTGTTTTTATGGATAATTGCTTGGGTGATGGTGTGTTTTTAGGCTGTTAAGGTATAGCAATGGTTAAACGAGAAAAAATGATGAATATTCTTATATAATTAATTCATTTAAATGTTACAAGCATGCCTTTCTTTTGTAGCATCTTAAGAGTACAATTATTATAACGACATAGATTTTTATTGTTTGATATTTATATATTATAGGGAGGTGTCTTTATGAAAAAGGCATTAGCAATTACAGGTGCACTATTAGCTCTGAGTAGTGCGGCAATGGCTAAAACAGTAGATTTAGCAGAAAATTATAATGGTGTTATCCTGAGCATTCCTGCTATAGAGCTGGAAAATAAGGCTGCGGAAAAGAAAATTAACAAGGCTATATATGAAAAAATTGAGGATGCTAAGGATTTTGTTGAAAAAAACAAGGCTATGAAGATGGAGCTTGGCTCTAGCTATGAAGTTTTGCGTGATGATGACAAGTATCTGTCTGTTTATCTCAACTGCTCCTTCTATCCGGATAGAGCAGCACATCCGTCACACCTGAGCTATGGTATGGTGTTTGATAAGGAAACAGGAAAACAGCTGCCTGTAAGCTATTTTGTGAATCTACCTTCTCTTTATAGAATGAGGCAATTTGTAAAATACGGTTATTTTGAGCTTGAAGCAGTGGATGGAAGCAAGCTTCCTTATAGTGATGAAACCTTTGGCTTGGAATATATCAGTGATCAATATTTGTTAGATGATAATGATAACATCAGATTGCTGTACCAACGCTATGATTTAGGACCATATGCAGCTGGAAATACTTACATTGCTATTGATAAAGAGTATGTTGATAGACACGGCAAGGTATTGCCTAAAGGATGATAAAGCTAATTTAGTAAGGATATAATTCTCACACTAATTTTACGTTAATTACTTGATGAATTTAATATAAAATGTTACAATTGAAATACATGAATGCTGACTGCTTTCATGCAAATATTAGCCCACTATTATGAAATAGTTAAGCCCATACGGACAGGCGGGGCTGCTGCCGGCGTGGTATAGACCACATTATTGATTGAGTTGAAAGCTCAAATTTTATAAGTTGATTAGTCATTAATCAGAAGGTATCACTTGTGAAACGATCAATAAGAGTAGTAAAAGTAATATTTGCTATATAGACTCTGAAAGTAGTTTACGTAGAAAAATGCTTAGCGCTTTAGTTCGGAAAGCATATTTTAGACAGGTGATATTATTTTCACCTGTCTTTATTTATTTTTAGGAGAGAATTATGGGAGAACTTTCACAGAAATCTGCACCTATTTATGAGGCGCTGGAAAAGTTTCGTAAAAAGCGTGTAGTACCATTTGATGTGCCTGGCCATAAGCGTGGTCGTGGTAATCCGGAATTGAAAGAGCTTTTGGGAGAAAAATGTGTAAATCTGGACGTTAACTCCATGAAGCCTCTTGATAATCTTTGTCATCCTGTTTCAGTAATTAAGGATGCAGAGGCTTTGGCTGCAGAAGCCTTTGGTGCTGCTCATGCGTTTTTTATGGTTGGTGGTACTACATCCTCCGTACAAAGCATGGTTTTGGCTTCCTGCAAGGCTGGCGATAAAATAATTTTGCCCCGCAACGTACATAAGAGTGTTATTAATGCTTTAGTACTTAACGGTGCAGTTCCTGTATATATTAATCCTCAGGTAGATAGTAAGCTGGGTATTTCCTTAGGCATGGAAATCAGCGAGGTTGAAAAGGCTATTAAATCTAATCCTGATGCTACCTGTATTTTGGTAAACAATCCTACCTATTATGGTATTTGCTCTGACCTGCGTTCCATCGTAAAGCTGGCACATGATCATAATATGCTTTGTCTGGTAGATGAAGCACATGGCACTCATTTGTATTTTGGTGACAATATGCCTTTAAATGCGATGAAGGCCGGCGCAGACATGGCTTCTGTTTCCATGCATAAATCCGGCGGCAGCTTAACCCAGAGTAGCTTGCTTTTGACTGGTCCTAATGTAAATTGGGAATATGTAAGCCAGATTATTAACCTTACTCAGACCACCAGCGCATCCTATTTGCTGCTGTCCAGTCTTGATATTTCCCGTCGTAATCTGGCGTTGCGTGGTGCTGCCTCCTTTGCTAAGGTACGTGATATGGCAGAGTACGCTCGTGAGGAAATTAATTCTATTGGTGGCTATTATGCTTATGGCAGTGAGCTTATTAATGGCAAAAGTGTTTATGATTTTGACGTAACCAAGCTTTCTATCTATACTCGTGATATTGGTCTGGCTGGTATTGAGGTTTATGACCTGCTGCGTGACGAGTATGATATTCAGATTGAGTTTGGTGATATTGCCAATATTTTGGCATATATTTCTATAGGTGACCGTATTCAGGATATTGAGCGTCTTGTTGGTGCTCTTGCGGATATTAAGCGTCTTTATTCCCGCGATCCGTCCACAATGCTTAATACTGAGTATATTGCACCTAAAGTAGTTGTTTCTCCTCAGGAGGCGTTCTATGCTAAGGATGAATCTCTGCCAATCAGAGAAACCGCAGGACGTATCTGTAGTGAGTTTGTAATGTGCTATCCGCCGGGAATTCCTATTTTGGCGCCTGGTGAGGTCATTACCAAGGAAATTATTGACTATATTATTTACGCTAAGGAAAAGGGCTGCTCCATGCAGGGCCCCGAGGATCCTGATGTAAATAATATTAATGTTTTAGTATAAGACCTTTTCAGGGTGATGTTGTAGGCCTGTGGACTTCTTTCACAGTATGTGGTGTAGGCTAGTCCATTTTCCGGCATTATGCTGGAGCAACCCTGTTCAAGCCTGCTTGTGCAGGGAATATAAAAATGGAGAGTGATAACCATGGAGCTGTGGTTTGCAGATTATCATACAGATGATGTTAAGCTGAATATAAAGGTTGAGCGTCAGCTTTATGGTCAGGATACTGACTATCAAAGAATTGACGTATTCGAGTCTAAAGAGTTTGGTCGCTTTATTAGCTGTGATGGTAGTATAGTTTTTTCTGAAAAGGATGAATTTGTCTATGATGAAATGATTGTACATGTGCCTATGGCTGTGCATCCTAGCGTGCGCAAGGTTTTAGTAATCGGTGGCGGCGACGGCGGTGTTGCTCGTGAGTTATCCTACTATCCTGAAATCGAGCAGATTGATGTTGTAGAAACTGACCAAGCCTTCATCGATGTATGCCGTGAATTTTTCCCTGACAATGCACGTGGTCTTGATGATTCTCGTGTTACTGTGTATAATGCTGATGGCCTGCGCTTTTTGCGTACTAAGGTTGATGAGTATGATTTGATTATTAATGATGCTATTGATCCTCTTGGACACGCAGCAGGACTTTTTACCAAAGAATTTTATGGCAACTGCTTCCGTGCTCTTAAGGACGACGGTATCATGGTGTATCAGCATGGCAGTCCCTTCTATGATGAGGATGAGGAAACATGTCGTGCAATGCACCGCAAAGCAAGTCATAGCTTCCCTATAAGCCGAGTATATCAGGCTGCAATTCCTACCTGTCCCTCTGGCTATTGGCTTTTTGGCTTTACCTCTAAAAAATATCATCCACTCCATGATTTAGATGCTAAAAAATGGCGTGCACGTAATATTAAAACCTGGTATTATTCTACAAACCTACATAGCGGTGCGTTTATGCTGCCGAAGTATGTGGAGGATATGCTAGAGGAAGAGGAAAAATAGTCAGTCAACAAACGCTATAAGCACAGTCTTCCGTCGTCACAGCTAGCTGCTTTGCTCGACGTACTAGAAGTACGCCATCGCTGCATCAGCGTCGCAGTTCCTAGTTATCCTGCACTTCTAGCGTCTGTTGTGTGCGGAGCTAAAGATTAGTGCAAGTAAAAATGACAAGCACAGTCTTCCGTCGTCACAGCTAGTAGCTTTGCTCGACGTACTGTAAAGATATAATCAAGTTTATACAAGTAAGAAAATGATGAATAAGGAGATGACCGACATGAGTAAATTATTAGTAATTGGCTGCGGCGGTGTTGCTGGTGTAGCAATCGCAAAATGCTGCCAAAATGACAAGGTGTTTACTGAACTTTGTATTGCTAGTCGTACCAAGGCTAAATGCGATGCTGTTAAGGAAAAGCTCGAGGGTAAAACCTCTACTATTATTACCACTGCTCAGGTTAATGCTGACAGCAAGGAAGAATTGGTGGCTTTAATTAAAGAATACCAACCTGATGCTGTTTTGAACGTAGCTCTGCCTTATCAGGACCTGACAATTATGGATGCTTGCCTGGAGTGCAAGGTTGACTATATTGATACTGCTAACTATGAGCCTGAGGATACTGAAGATCCCCAATGGCGCGCAATTTATGACAAACGTTGTGAGGAAGAAGGTTTCTCTGCTTACTTCGACTATTCCTGGCAATGGGCATATAAGGAAAAATTTGAAAAAGCTGGCATCATGGCTCTGCTGGGTACTGGCTTTGACCCTGGTGTTACTAGCGTATTCTCTGCTTATGCTTTGAAGCACTATTTTGATCAAATCGATACCATCGATATTCTGGACTGCAACGGTGGCGACCACGGTTATCCCTTTGCTACTAACTTTAATCCCGAAATCAACCTGCGTGAGGTTTCTGCTCCTGGCTCCTACTGGGAAAATGGTAAATGGGTAGAAATTCCTGCAATGTCTATTAAACGTGAGTATAACTTCCCTGAAGTAGGTATGAAGGATATGTACCTGCTCCACCATGAGGAGATTGAATCTTTGGCTAAAAACATTCCTGGCGTTAAACGTATCCGTTTCTTCATGACCTTTGGCCAAAGCTATCTGACTCACATGAAATGCTTGGAAAATGTTGGCATGCTGGGTACTGTTCCCATCAACTTTGAAGGCAAGGAAATTGTTCCTATTCAATTCTTGAAGGCTCTGCTGCCAGATCCTGCTTCTCTTGGTCCTCGTACCGTTGGTAAGACTAATATTGGCTGCATTTTCACCGGTACTAAAAACGGCGAAAAGAAAACCATCTTTATCTACAACGTTTGCGACCATCAGGAATGCTACAAAGAGGTTGGTTCCCAAGCTATCAGCTACACCACTGGCGTACCTGCAATGATTGGTACTGCTCTGGTACTGACAAAGCAATGGCAGGGTAAAGGCGTATTCAACGTAGAAGAGTTCGATCCCGATCCGTACATGGATATGCTGAACCAATATGGTCTGCCCTGGGTAGTTGATGAAAACCCTGTTTTAGTAGATTAATATGAATTTGAAGCTGTCGCATCAAGCCGCCCCAGTAAACTGCGAAGAATTTTATTGGGGTGGAGCGGCAGCTTTCGTTTTTATGGAGATAATATATGAGCTTAGAAAATTTATCAACTCCCTGCTATGTTGTAGATGAGGGAAAGCTGATTAAAAATTTAGAGTTATTGAAAAAGGTACAGGATTTAACTGGCTGCAAGATTCTGCTTGCACAAAAATGCTTTTCTATGTTTAAGCTGTATCCTTTGATGGGTAAGTATTTGGCAGGTGCTACTGCTAGCGGTATTTTTGAGGCACGTCTTGGTCATGAGGAAATGGGCAAGGAAAACCATGTTTTTGCTCCTGCCTTTAGAACAGAGGATATGCAAGAGCTTGTTAAAATTTGTGACCATATTATTTTTAACTCCTTTGCCCAATTTGAAAAGCATAAAGAGCTGTGCAAGGGTGTAAGTGTTGGTATGCGTGTTAATCCCCAATGCTCCACTCAGGATCATGCTATTTATGATCCCTGTTCTCCTGGTTCTCGTCTTGGTGTGACTCTGGACCAATTTCCTGAAGAGCTGCCTAAGGAGATTGAAGGCCTGCACTTCCATACTCTGTGCGAGCAAAATGCTGATGATTTGATTACTACCTTTAAGGCCTTTGAAGAAAAATTTGGTAAATATTTTGGTCAGCTTAAATGGATTAATCTTGGTGGTGGTCATCACATTACTCGTGCTGATTATCAGCTGCAGGATTTAATTGATTTACTGAACTATATTAAAGATACATATCATGTTCAGGTTTATTTAGAGCCTGGCGAAGCTGTGGCTCTTAATGCAGGCTATTTGGTAACAGAAGTTCTAGATATTGTCCATAATAGTATGGACATTTTGATTCTGGATGCTTCTGCTGCCTGCCATATGCCGGATGTTATTGAAATGCCCTACAGACCACCTCTTAAGGATAGCTTTCCTGCAAATGAGAAGCCTTACACCTACCGTTTGTCCTCCATGACCTGTCTGGCTGGCGATGTAATTGGTGATTATAGCTTTGAAAAGGAAATCAAGGTTGGCGACAAGCTGATTTTTGAGGATATGGCAATTTATACTATGGTAAAGAACAATACCTTTAATGGTATGCCTTTACCTGATATCGTTGTCCTCCATCAGGATGGCAGCACTGAACTGGTGCGTCGTTTTGGTTATGAGGACTTCAAAATGCGTCTGTCTTAAGAATAACCAAAATAAACGATATAAACTGTAAACGATAAAGGATAAGCGTATGATTTATGAAAAAGAAACACCCTTGGCAAATGGCTTTCATATGCCGGGTGAATTTGAAGAACACGAAGGCTGCATTATTGTTTGGCCTCAACGTCCTGGCTCCTGGAGCTTTGGCGCTGATGAGGCCTGTAAGGCCTTTACTGCTGTAATTAAGGCTATTGCTGCCAGCGAAAAGGTTTATGTTGCTTGCGGTGAGGAGCATTTTGCCAGAGCTGAGGCAATGCTGAAGGGGATTGACAATGTCGAGCTGTTTTTGTGTGAAACTGATGATAGCTGGGCGCGCGATATTGGACCTACCTGTGTTGTTAAGGATGATAATGGTCAACGAATTATTCGTGGTGTAAATTGGACCTTTAATGCCTGGGGTGGCGAATTTGATGGTCTTTATCCTCATTGGGATAAGGATGATGCTTTTGCTGAAGCTTTTGGCGACAAGTATAAATTTAAAATGTATGATGCGGCTCCATTTGTTTTAGAGGGTGGCTCCATCCACTGTGATGGTGAGGGAACTGTACTTGTTACAGAGGCATGCCTCTTAAGTGAGGGCCGTAATCCTCAAATGTCTAAGGAAGAAATTGAAGCTAAGCTTTTAGAGTATCTTGGCGCTGAAAAGGTGCTATGGATTCCTCGTGGCATTTATAACGACGAGACTAACGAGCACGTTGATAACGTGTGTGCCTTTATTCGTCCTGGTGAAGTTGTATTGGCCTGGACTGATAATGAGGATGATCCTCAATATGCTTTATCTAAGGCTAGCCTTGATGCTTTAGAGGCGTCTACCGATGCTAAAGGTCGTAAGGTTGTAGTACATAAGCTGCCAATTCCTGATGTTCCAGTATGCATTGCCGAAGAGGAGGTTCAGGGCTATGATTTTGAAGATGGCGAGGATATGCGTGAGGCTGGTGAAAGACTAGCTGCATCCTATGTTAATTTTTATTTCAGCAATGATAGCGTAGTCTTGCCTGCTTTTGGTGGTGAAAACGAGACTAGTGATAAACGTGCTGCAGAAATTTTAGCCAAGCTATGCCCGGAGCGCAAGATTGTGAGCATTCCTGCTCGTGCAATCCTGACTGGTGGTGGCAATATTCATTGCATTACTCAGCAGCTGCCTAAGGGTGTAAAGCTGTAATTATAGAGGAGATAAATTATGAGAAACGTTAAAGTAGCAGCCATTCAAATGCGCTGCGCAGCTACTGTTGAAGAAAATTTACAGCAGGCAGAAAAATTAGTACGTGAGGCTGCAGCCGCAGGTGCAAAGCTGATTTTATTGCCTGAGCTGTGGGAACGCCCCTATTTTTGTCAGGAGCGTCGCTATGAATATTATGAATACGCTCTGCCAACTGAGGAAAATCTTGCAGTACAAATGGGTATGCGTTTAGCTAAGGATCTGGATATAGTTTTGCCTATTAGCTTTTTTGAGCGTGATGTAAATCAGCTGTACAACTCCATTGCCTGCATTGATGCAGATGGTACTAATTTGGGTGTATATCGTAAAACCCATATTCCTGATGACCATTATTATCAGGAAAAATTTTATTTTAAACCTGGTGATAGCGGCTTTAAAGTATTTAACACCAAGTATGGTCGTGTTGGTATCGGCATTTGCTGGGACCAATGGTTCTCTGAGACTGCTCGCTGCTTAGCTTTAGGTGGCGCAGAGATTTTATTCTATCCTACTGCTATTGGCTCTGAGCCTATTTTGGACTGCGACAGCATGCCCCATTGGCGCAGAGTTATGCAGGGTCACAGCGCTGCTAACCTGATGCCTGTTGTAGCTGCTAATCGTATTGGTTTAGAAACTGTTGAGCCTTGTGAAGCAAATGGTGGTCAAAAATCTGCTCTTAATTTCTATGGCTCTTCCTTTATGACCGATGGTACTGGTGATATTCTCCAAAGTGCATCTCGTGATAAGGTTGAAATTTTGTATCAAGAGTATGATTTTGATAAGCTGGCTGAGGATAGACTGAGTTGGGGACTGTTCCGTGACCGTAGACCGGAATGCTATGGAGCTGTTGCTGGAAAATAAGGTATAACCTCTATTTAGGTTATAATAATCAATCGATTTTACGAATACCGTCGTCATTATTTGGCGACGGTATTTTTTATTTGTGGATAAGTTATCCAGATAACTGTGTATAACTTGTGGATAAAGCGTGGATAAACTGCTACTTATCCACAATAGTGTAGTGAACATATACTTGAGCTACCAAGCGGGAAATATTCAGTTTTGAAGATTAGAAGCAACATTATATTTTGGGCATAAAAAAACCTCCCGTCATTTTGACAGGAGGCCTATTGCTTTGTGATTAATCTTCTTTATAATTGGCAGCGCGATCGTACAACGCTTCCACCTCTTTACTAGGACCACCGCAAGCTAGAGAAACTACAATACCTGCAATGAGACTGGCAAAGAAGCCAGGAATAATTTCATAAATGCCAGTGGAGGAAGCCATAGTAAGCAGCCAGCCGATATCCACAACAGCACCAACAATGATGCAGGCAACTGCACCCTGGAAGGTGAACTTACGCCAGAACAGGCTCAGCATAATTGCAGAACCAAAGGCTGCACCAAATACGCCCCAGGCGTTGGATACAAGCTCCATAATAGAACCCGCATTAGGGGAGTCAGCAATAAGCAATGCAACAAAGGAGATTGCAAGTACTACGATACGACCTGCCCACAGCATTTCCTTATCACTGGATGCATTTTTACGAAGAATTGGCTTGTAAACATCACTTGCAAAGGAAGAAGCGGAGGACAGCAGTTGACTGGAAGCTGTACTCATGGAAGCAGCCAATACACCGGAGAGCAGTACGCCGGAAATAAGTGCCGGGAAAATATTACGTACCATTGCGATGAATACTAAAGAATTTTTAGTGATATGTTCATCAAGGCCAAGGTACAGACGGCCGATAATACCAACCATGGTTGCAAAGAAAAGAATCAGCGCAGTCCAGCCAATACCAATGATGGCAGATTTTTTCATTTCCTTTTGAGATCTTAAGGACATGAAGCGAATAATAATATGAGGCATACCAAAGTAGCCTAAGCCCCAGCCAAAGCCAGAGATAATATCAGTTACATTAGCAGTAGGATTCCAGTATTCAGCAGGGATGGTGCTTACTGCACTGGGTTCAATCAAGGATGCCGCAAAAATAGGTGCGATTAAAAGAGAACCTAAAATCATCAGACCTTGATAAAAGTCAGTCCAGCAAACAGCAGCAAAGCCGCCAAGGAAAGTATAACCGATAATGATGAATGCGGAAACATACATGGTTATATTGCTGTCCAGACCCATTACGGTATTGAACAATGTACCGCATGCCTTAATACTGGATGCAGCATAGATGGTATAGGCAATCAAAAATACAGCCGCACAGATTACCTGAAGAACGTGGGATTTGGAAAGGAAACGGTTGCTAAGATACTGAGGAATAGTAATAGCATCGTCAGTAACGATGGAGAAGCGACGCAGACGCGGAGCTTCATAAATCCAGCTCAAAGCATAGCCTGTTAAAAGGCCAATACCAATCCATAATTGACCCATGCCTAAGGCATAGATAGAAGTAGGCAGACCCATGAGTACCCATGCACTCATGTCAGAGGCACCAGCAGAAAGTGCAGTGACCCACGGACCCATTTGGCGTCCGCCTAAGAAATAAGTCTTTTCACCGCCATTGCGGTCTTTGATAAAGAACCAAATACCTATAGACAGCATGAAAAGAAGGTAGACGATGAATACTATCATCTCTGTATAATTCACTTATACCCCTCCAAACACAGATAGATACAACCATTATACCAATAAATAAGGCAAGAAGACAAGCAAAATAAAACGAAATACTATAAATACTATATTAATGAAGGTTTATAGTAGATTTTGTGACTTTTCTTGACGCGATTTCTTAGCTGTTATATAATATTGAAGAATGTAAAAGGTCTTTTTGTGTATCATTTCTTTGGTACTGAGATGACAAAATTTTGTGGGCTTGCAACCTTTAAATCGTGATGATTGGTACGAAAAGGAGCAGGCTCTAGTTGTGTTTGCGGAGAATTTTTATGAAACCGGTAAAAGTACGTATTATGAGTCGTAACAAGGGCGACGAAAGTCAGACAATTGAACAAAATTATCATGGTCAGTTTGCTGAAAAGCTAGGTAAAAATTATCTTATTTATGAGGAAGATGGACAGTCTGGTTTGGAGGGGACTAAGACTACGGTAAAATGGGAGCAGGACCATGTACTTATTCTGCGTAATGGCAGTGTTCAGCACAGACAGGAGTTTGCTAAGGGCTTAGTTGACCACAGTGTGTATTTGACACCGTATTTAAAAATTCCCTTAAGAACAGAAACAAGCTATGTTTATACTTATTTTCGTAAAGGAATATGGCATATTGAAATAGAATATACCATATATCATGATGACGCTCCGTATGGTGAAATGCAGATTTTAATAGAGATTGAGGGGATTTAGTATGAAAATAGGCTTTGATAATCAAAAATATTTAAGTATGCAGTCCGAGCATATCAAGGAACGAATTAGTAAATTTGGCGACAAGCTTTACTTGGAATTTGGTGGTAAGCTGTTTGATGATTATCATGCTGCTCGTGTTCTTCCTGGCTTTGCTCCAGATAGTAAGCTGCAAATGCTTTTGCAGCTAGCGGACCAGGCAGAGGTGATAATTTCCGTCAACGCATCTGATGTTGAAAACAACAAAATACGTCATGATTTGGGCCTGACATATGATTTAGAGGTTCTGCGTCTGGTTAAGGTATATCGTTCCAAGGGCTTGTATGTTAGCAGTGTTGTCGTAACTCAATATAAAGGCCAGAAAACCATTGAAAGCTTCAAAAAGAAGCTAGAAGCTATGGATGTAAAGGTTTATTATCATTATCCCATTGAAGGATATCCTCATTATGTGGAGCATATTGTTAGTGATGAGGGTTATGGTAAGAATGATTATGTAGAAACAACACGTCCTTTAGTTGTAGTTACTGCTCCTGGACCTGGCAGTGGTAAAATGGCAACCTGCTTGTCACAGCTGTACCATGAAAATAAGCGTGGTATTAAGGCGGGTTATGCTAAATTTGAGACCTTCCCCATTTGGAATCTGCCCTTGAAGCATCCTGTAAATATGGCTTATGAGGCGGCAACGGCAGATTTGCAGGACGTTAATATGATTGACCCCTTCCATTTAGAGGCTTATGGTGTGACTACTGTAAATTATAATCGTGATGTAGAAATCTATCCTGTATTGGCAGCTATTTTTGAGGGCATTTATGGTTATTGTCCTTATAAATCTCCTACTGATATGGGTGTGAATATGGCAGGTAACTGCATTTGTGATGATGAGGTTTGCCGTGAGGCTTCACGTCAGGAGATTGTGCGCCGTTACTATCAGTCCTGGAACCGTATGGTCAAGGATGAGGCTACAAAGCAGGAGGTTTACACCTTGGAGCTGCTGATGAAGCAGGCTAAGGTAAGCATTAATGACCGCAGTGTTGTTACTGTGGCAAAGCAGGTTGCCGAAGAGCGTAACTGTGCTGTAATTGCTTTAGAGCTTAATGATGGCAGCATTGTTACAGGCAAGACCACAGATTTACTTGGTCCTGCTAGTGCAGTTTTGTTGAACGCAGTTAAGTCCTTGGCGCAAATTGCTGATGAAATACATCTTATTTCCCCCACCTATATTAATCCTATACAGGATTTGAAAACTAAGTTTTTGGGAAGCAAAAATCCGCGCTTGCATATGGATGAGGTATTAATTGCTTTGTCCATGTGTGCTGTTACTGATAATGCGGCTAAGCTTGCATTGGAGCAGCTGCCTAAGCTAAAGGGCTGTCAGGCCCATTCCACAGTAATGCTTACAGAGGGCGATTTTAAGATTTTCAAAAAGTTGGGTATAGAATTGACCAACGACCCCATTTATGAAACTATATAAGTAAAGATATAAGGAGAGGTTTTACTTTGGATATAAAAGATTTATTGGCTTCTGCTATTAAAGAAGCGGCACAAAAAGCTATTGATAATGGTGTTTTAAAGCCTGGTGTATTACCTGAGGTTATGCTTGAGGTTCCTCCGCAAAAGGAATTTGGCGATTTTGCTACTAACTTTGCAATGCAATCTGCTCGTAGCCTGCATTGCGCTCCTAGACAAATCGCTCAAGCTATTGTAGATAATTTGGATTGTGCATCTGTAGATAAGATGGAGATTGCAGGTCCTGGCTTTATCAATTTCTACTTGAAGCAAGATTGGACTGCTGATGTGCTTGCTGGCATTGTTGCTGCTGGTGAAAATTATGGCAATCTGCCGGCAAATGACTTAGGAAGAGTACAGGTTGAATATGTAAGCGCTAATCCGACCGGTCCCTTGCATATTGGTCATGCTCGTGGTGCTGCTGTTGGTAGTGCCATGGTTAATTTGCTCCGCGCTGCTGGCTATGATGTAGAAAGCGAGTACTACATTAACGATGCTGGTAACCAGATGAACAACCTGGCAGCTTCTGTTAATGCTCGTTATCTGCAGCTGCTTAAGCTGGAGGAAATGGGTGGCGTTCCTGCAGACCTGACTGTTAAACAATTAGATGAAATGCCTACAGGTATTACCTTCCCCGAAAATGGCTATCATGGCTATGATATTATTGAAACAGCTCAACGCATTATTCGTATCTACGGCAAGGAATTTGTAGATTTGGATGAAAAAGAGCGTTTAGCTAAATTCTTAGATATTGCATATAAAGAAAAATTGGCTGCATTAAAAGAGGACTTAGAAGCATTTGGTGTAACCTTTGATGTATGGTTCAGCGAAAAATCTCTGCATGAAGCTGATAAAATTCGTGAGGCTTGCGCTTTCCTGCAGGAGCGTGGCTATATTTACGAAGAGGGCGGTGCTTTGTGGCTGAACTCTACTGCTCAGGGTGACGACAAGGACCGTGTTGTTATTCGTGATAATGGCGTGCCTACTTACTTTGCAGCTGATATTGCTTATCATCGCAACAAATTTGAGCGTGGCTTTGCTCATTTAATTGACCTTTGGGGTGCTGACCATCATGGTTACATTGCTCGTGTAAAGGCTGCAGTTAACGCTTTAGGCTATGATGCTAATGATTTAGAGGTTATGCTGCTGCAAATGGTACGTCTCTATCGTAATGGCGAAATGGTTAAGCTGTCCAAGCGTACTGGTGAGACCATTACTCTGCGTGAGCTGATGGACGAGGTTGGTACTGATGCAGCACGCTATTTCTTCTGCATGCGCTCTCTGGATAGCCAATTGGATTTTGATATGACTCTGGCTACTGAAAAATCCAATGAAAACCCTGTCTACTATATCCAATATGCTCATGCTCGTATTTGCAGCATTGGCCGTCAGGTGGCTGAAGCTGGCATTGCGGCTGTTGCCAATGATGAGCTGAAGCTGGATGTATTACAGGCTCCTGAAGAGCTGGCATTGATTAAAAAGCTGGGTGAATATCCGGAAATGCTTGCTGGTGCAGCACGCGAACGTGCAGTTCATCATGTAGCAACCTATACCTATGAGCTGGCTGGCCTGTTCCATTCCTTCTACAATCACTGCCGTATCTTAGGCGTGGATAGTGACCTGCAGCAGGCTCGTCTGGCGCTGGTTAAGGCAGTTGGCCATACCATCCGTCATGGCTTAGGTATTTTGGGTGTATCTGCACCAGAAAGAATGTAAATCAGGATTTCTTCTGCAAATAACGAATATTATGCTGCATTAAATTTATCGCAGCTGCTTTGAGGAAATAAAATAAACCAAGTCTTAATGAGCAGACTGCTGTAAGGTGGTCTGCTTATTTTACTTTAAGCAGAGACTTAGAAGGGAGCTTTATATGCTGAAGAAAATTTTTATTAGTGCTGTTCTGCTGTTAGCTGTTCTTTGCTTTGTTCTCTCTCTTTTGAAAGGTAATAACAGTGCGGAGAAAAATGTTGTGACAAGTCCGGATAGAGTTGCTGTTATCAATATTGAGGGAACTATTGTAAGTGGTGGAGATGTACAGGATAATATATTCCAGCAATCTACAGGTGTAACAAGTGGCAGCATTATGCGCCAAATTAGAGATGCTGCACAGGACAGTAGCGTTAAAGCACTGGTGCTGAATATTAATAGTGGTGGTGGCAGTGCAACTGCCGCAGAAGAGATTGGTCGTGAGCTGAAGCGCTTTAAGGAAAACACTAAAAAGCCAATTGTAGCAACAATGGGTGATATGGGTGCATCAGCAGCTTATTGGATTGCAGCCTGCAGCAGTGATAAAATTTATGCTAATTCTACTACTATGACAGGCAGCATTGGCGTGTACATGCCTTACATGAATATTCAGGAGCTGTTCAAAAAGATTGGCATTAAATCTGAAAAAATTAAGAGTGGTCCCTACAAGGATATTTTAAGTAGTGATCGTCCAATGACCGAAGCTGAGAAAATTTTACTCCAAAATATGGTTACCGAAATTTACAATGAATTTATTACTGTAGTTGTAACAGGACGTAAAATGGACGAGGCTCATGTGCGTAATTTAGCTGATGGTCGTATTTATACTGGCTCTCAGGCAAAAAAACTGGGACTTGTAGATGAATTGGGTAACTATTACGATGCGCTGGCTGAGGCAGGAAAGCTGGCTGATATTCAGCCTGGTAGTGATGGTTTGCCTCCTGTTAAAGAAAACATTAAGCCCCAGCCTTGGGAATATCTTTTAGGAGCAGAAATTGCCAATATCATTAAAGCTCAATTGGTGGAGTCCTTTAATGCAGGTTTGCAGGGTAATGTAACCTTACAAAATGCGAGGTGATAGGCTATGAGGCGAAAAACCTATGATGTTCTGTTTGAGCCTAGCGTAGGTATGACAGCTTTAGTAAAGCAGCCCTGTTTATGGAGAAGTGGATTTTATTTTGCTCTTAGCATTGGCTTTTTTACGGGCGTTGTGACCAATTGCTGGCTAATAGAACAAACACTACAGGTGCGTTTGGCGATTATAGCGGCAGCTATAATTATTTCTACTACTGCAATGACTCTTTATGGTTTTTTATTGCATGGTATTATGGAGACCTTTGGAGCTTTAGCCGGTGATCCTGTAGGACTTATTTGTCTTTTAGGTTATACTGCTCTGCCATTTTTGATTTTAACACCTGCGGCATTACTAGCAGGAAAGATGGGATGGGGTGGTTTACCACTTCTTGGTCTTGTATTTATAGCAGGTTTTATATGGATGCTATATCTATTAGTGCATACTCTTCAAGTAGTTTATCTAATTGATTTTATGCGCGCTTCAATTGTTGTGCTTTTCAGCCTTCTGCTTTTATACATTGTTCTCTTGCTTCCCTGGCAGCTGGGATTTAATATGCTGCTACGCAGCTTTGGACTGTAAATGTGTCTGCATTATACTTTTTATTATTGATTTATGGGGATTTTTTATGTTGCTAAAAATCCTTGAAAGTGTCATAATAAAGAGAGAATTAACTTTTTATCAATAATTATAAATTTAAGGAGTGTTGTTAAGAATGAACAGAGAGCTTTCTATGGAATTTGTACGTGTTACCGAAGCAGCAGCTATTGCTTGCGGTCGTTTAGTAGGCAGAGGCGACAAGAATGGTGCTGACGGTTTGGCTGTTGACGCTATGCGCGCTGCTTTCGATACTGTAAACATTAGCGGTAAGGTTGTAATCGGCGAAGGCGAAATGGATGAAGCTCCCATGCTTTATATCGGCGAAGAGGTTGGTGCTGGTGGCACTCCTGTTGATATTGCAGTTGACCCCGTTGAAGGTACTAATCTGGTTGCAAAAGGTCAACCTGGTGCTATTGCTGTAATTGCAATTGCTCCTCGTGGCTGTCTGCTCCATGCACCTGATATGTATATGGATAAAATTGCTGTTGGTCCTCGTGCAAAGGGTTGCATTGATATTAATGCGCCTATTTCTGAAAACTTGGAGCGCGTAGCTAAGGCTATGGACCGTAAGGTTTCCGACCTGAACGTAGTTCTGCTTGACAGAGAGCGTCATTATCCTCTGATGGAAGAAATTCGTAAAGCTGGTGCTCGCATCTCTTTGATTACTGACGGTGACGTTAACCCCATCGTTGAGTGCTGCATTGAAGGCTCTGGTGTGCATATGTACATTGGTCGTGGCGGGGCTCCGGAAGGCGTTCTGGGTGCAGTTGCTGTTAAATGCCTTGGTGGCGATATGCAAGGTCGTCTCTATCCTGAGGATGAAGCTCAAATCGAGCGTTGCCATAAAATGGGCATTACCGATGTTAACAAGGTTCTGACTCTGGATGATATGGTTAAGGGTGATGATTGCATGTTTACTGCAACTGCAATTACTAACTGCAACATGCTGAATGGCCTGCGTTATTTCAATGACGGCGTACGTACTCATACTATTTCCGCTCGTTATAAAACTGGTACTGTTCGCTTTGTAGATGCTATTCATAGCATTGACCGTAAGGTACTGGCAGTAAAACTTTAATTTTTGTATTTATCTAATAGGGCGTGAAATTATTCATGCCCTATTAATTTATTATTTGGCTTATGGAAAATATAATCTTGAAGCTGGTTGCTAATGTGCCAGAGGTACAGCAGGCAGCTACATATAATAAGAAAAAACAAGCATTTATTTTAACCGGGTTGGCATCAAGCAGCAAGCCGGTCTTTTTTGCTGCCATGGACAGAGTTCTTGATAAGCAGGGCAGTATTGTTTTTATTACTGCTTCTCGTGAAGAGATTCGCGCCTATAGACGAGAGCTGAACTTCTTTTATCCAGAGCTGCCTATGCAGGAGTTTTATCCTGACAATTTGCCACGTATACAGGCGGACACACAAAGTCTGGAGCTGCAGGCAGGTCGTGCGGCTGCGTTGCGTTTTATGCAGGGAGAAGAGCGCGGTATTGTCTTCATGACAGCAGAGGCATTGCAGCAAAAACAGCTGCGTCCTGCTGGAGGTAGTGGTCGCAGTCTGGTGCTGAAGCTTGGCGAGGAGCATGAGCAGCAGGAAATCATCAAAATATTAGTAGAATTAGGCTACGAGCGAACAGATCAGGTGGACGCAATTGGTCAATTTTCTGTACGTGGCGGAATATTGGATGTATTTCCAATTAACAGTAATGCTGCCGTGCGTATAGAATGGTTTGATATTGAGATTGATGCTATTCGCAGCTTTGATGTAAATAACCAGCGTAGTATAGATTCATTAGAGCAGCTAAAGATTGCTCCTATAAATCTTGTGGCCTCTGATGTATATGAGGCGGACGTATTTGCATATTGTGCAGAATCTACAATGATTATTGTGGATGAGCCTGTAAAGGTTTTTTCCCTTCTGGAAAAGCTGGACAAGGAAAAAAAGAGCTATGCCGAGGATTTGTTTACTAAGGACGAGCTTGTTGATGCTAGTGCAAAGGCAGGAGCTATTTTTGTCTCTGCATTGTCACATAGCTATCTCAAGGAACTGCCAGCTTTGGCAATTCCCGTAAGGGCTGTTTCACCATACAATAAAAACATATCCTTGCTGGCTGAGGATATGCGCAATTGGTTAGAGGATGGAATTACTCCTGTTATTATGATGTCTAACAGCATCAAGGCACGTGGCCTAGCTGAAAACCTACGTAACTATGGACTTGTTGGCGTTTTTGCAGATGAGAATTTTCAGTCAGGAGTGGTAAATGTTACCTATGGTGACCTGGACCATGGCTTTCGCTTCTGGAATGAGCAGTGGCAGCTTTTAACAGAAAATGATATCTTTGGCATGCAGAAGCGCAAACGTCTACACAGCAAGCATCAAGGGCAGCAGCTGCAATATTTTAGCGATATTAAGGCTGGTGACTATGTTGTACACAAGATCAATGGCATTGGTCGTTATATAGGCGTAGAAAATGTGGTTGTTGGCGGTGTACACCGAGATTATCTGGTAATTATATATGCTGGTGATGATAAGCTATATGTACCGGTTGATCAGGTTGGCTTGCTGCATAAATACGTAGGTAGTGAAGGAACAGTGCCACGCTTATCCAAAATGGGTGGAGCTGATTGGAAACGCACTACTGCCAAAGCAAATAAAGCTATTACCGAGCTAGCAGAGGAGCTGCTCAGGTTGTATGCTCAGCGTCAGATTACTAGGGGATATGCTTATAGTCCTGACGGACAGATGCAGCATGATTTTGAAGCAAGCTTTCCCTATGAGGAAACACCTGATCAGCTAAAGGCTATTGCTGAAATTAAGTCTGATATGGAAAAACAACAGCCCATGGAACGCCTTTTATGTGGTGATGTTGGTTATGGTAAGACAGAGGTTGCTATAAGGGCAGCCTTTAAGGCAGTGGTAGATGGTAAACAGGTAGCGGTAATGGTTCCTACAACTGTATTGGCGCAGCAGCATTTTTTAACCTTTAAGGAAAGAATGCATAATTTTGGCGTTAATGTAGCTATGTTAAACCGTTTCTGTACTCCTAAGGAGCAAAAAGCTACCCTGGCAGCTTTAGAGGAAGGACGTATTGATGTATTGATAGGTACACATCGCCTTTTGCAGCCAGATATCAGGTTTTTGGATTTAGGCCTGCTGATTATAGATGAGGAGCAGCGCTTTGGCGTTGCGCAAAAGGAAAAAATCAAAAAATGGTGTCTTGGCATAGATGTTCTCAGTCTTTCCGCTACGCCTATTCCAAGAACCTTACATATGGCTCTTGTTAATGGCCGTGATATGAGTGTTATTGAGTCTCCGCCTGAGGACAGATTACCTGTAGAAACATATGTCAGCGAATATAATGATGGCATGATTAAAGAAGCCTTGGAGCGAGAGCTGCGTCGAGGAGGACGCATTTACTATATTCATAATCGTGTATCAGGCTTGGAGCAAATTGCTGCCAAACTGCGTAAGCTTGTTCCTGGTATCAATATTAGGATGGCCCATGGTCAGATGAATGAGGAAATGCTTGAGGACGCAATGATTAGCTTTTATGAGGGTGATTGTGATGTCCTTCTTTGCACTACTATTGTCGAAAATGGCTTAGATGTTCCGCTTGCCAATACAATCATTATTGATGGTGCAGAGAATTTTGGCTTATCACAGCTTTATCAAATGCGTGGACGTGTAGGACGTAGCTCAAGATTAGCATATGCATATTTTGTATATAAGCCTAATAAAGCGTTAAGTGAGATTGCGGAGAAGCGTTTACAGGCAATTAGAGATTTTACAGAGCTTGGTGCTGGCTTTAAAATAGCTATGCGTGACCTAGAAATTCGTGGAGCGGGTAATCTTTTAGGAGCTCAGCAGCATGGTCATATTACAGGTATTGGTTTTGCCGCTTATTGTGAGATGTTGGAGCAAACAATACGTAGATTAAAGGATGGCTTAGAAACCACAGAGCCTGATCCGGATCCAGTTTTGGATATTACTGCTGAGGCATACATTCCTGATGATTATATTGAGGACCCGCGCTACAAGATGGAACTATACCGTCGTTTTGCAGAGCTTGAATACAAGGACAGGGATGACTTGTTTGACGAAATTTGTGATCGCTTTGGCAATCCGCCACCTGAGGTGGAAATGCTGTGGCGTATTGCAGCGTTACGTGGTTTGTGCCGAGCTATGAAGATTCGTGGTATTCATGTTGCTTCAGGAAATATCAGGATTGTTTTTTCAGAGCATCCTAATGTTGCGCCTGAGGCAGTAATGAAGCTAATGGATAAATATAAAAATAAAATGACCTTTAAGAGTGGCAAGGAAAGTCAGCTGCTATTTAAAACAGCTGGCATGAAGGAGGAGCCGTTGAGCTGGCTGGAAAAGCAGCTTCCTGCCTTGGCCATTGATTCTTGTAAATTATAAATAAGTAAAGAGGTGAAGGCTTGAGTAAGGACAAATTTTTAAAGGGCGCCATGATTTTAACCATGGCTGGTTTGATGGTTAAGATAATAGGCTCTGTAAACCGTATTCTGCTTTCACGACTTTTAGGAGGAGAGGGAATAGGTCTTTATCAGATGGCCTATCCCGTATATTTGCTGCTTTTAGCCATTTCCTCAGCCGGTATTCCTGTAGCAATATCAATTATTGTAGCAGAGCATTTGGCTAAAAAGGATTATGGCGGGGTACAGCAGATATTTAGAATGTCGCTACGGCTGACACTGTGCTTGGGACTCATGTTGGCTGGCGGCTTAGTTTTAGTATCTAATTGGCTGGTGGATAGTGGTGTTTTAAAGGATGTGCGTGCTCATTATGCACTGCTTGCTTTAACGCCTGCTGTGTTCTTTGCTACAATTTTGGCAAGCTTTAGGGGATTTTTCCAAGGACATCAGCTGATGACACCTCCTGCCATAAGCCAAATTTTAGAGCAGCTGGTCAGAGTTATGACCATGGTTATTTTAGCCTATGTATTTTTGCCCTATGGCTTAGAGTACGCAGCAGCAGGTGCTGCCTTTGGCGCTGTACCTGGAAGTATTACGGGTATTATTGTTCTAAGCTTCTTTTATAGAAGGTATAAGCATTTATGGCAAAAGGGCGAGACCAAGGCTATTGCTGCAGGACCTATTATTAAGCGTTTATTGATTTTAGCCTTACCTGTTTCCTGTGCTAATATTTTGGTTCCTGTTACAAGCAGTATCGATATGCTTCTTGTCCCTAATCGTTTAGTAGAAAGTGGCTTTGCTATTGAGGAGGCAACCACTTTGTTTGGCTATCTTGCCGGAATGGCGCAACCGCTATTGATGATGGCCACCATTCCTACTGCAAGTCTTGCTGCTAGCTTGGTTCCAGCCATATCTGAAGCATATACGCTGCAGGATAGGGAAGGTATTGCTAAAAAAGCATCTACAGCCATGAAGCTGTGCTGCTTAATTACTGTTCCTGCTGCAGTTGGTATGAGTGCTTTAGCAGAGCCTATTTCTTTACTTTTATATGGAACAAGTAAGGCTAGCTCTGCCATAATGCATTCTGGTCCTGCCATTTGGTTTTTAGGCATGCAGCAAATTACTACGGGTGTGCTTCAAGGTATGGGCAAGATTAATATTCCTATGCTCCATATGCTAGCTGGCATTGTGGTTAAGATAGGCGCTGTTTGGTTTTTAACTGATGCTGCTAACAATATTGCAGGTGCAGCTTGGGCGACGAATATAAATTTTGGCTTAACGGCTATTTTAAATATTTTAGTGCTGCGCCATTTGGGTATATACTTCCAATGGAAGGATATATTAAAGATAATTGCAGGCTCCCTAGTAATGGGTGCTGCAGCTATCACTGCCCATGGGGTATTTATTACTAGTTTGAGCAAGGCATGTGCTGCTTTGGGCGCTATGACTATTGCCGTTATGGTTTATACTTTGGCTTTATTTATCCTTGGTCTGCTTACTAAAGCAGAGCTGAAGCAGCTGACTTTGATTAAGAAATTTGTAAAATAATGTTGAATACGGAAAGAAGGTATAGCATGGGTACTATTACTATTGTTGGTTTAGGTCCTGGTGCAGCAGGTAATCTGTCTTTGGAAACTATGGAGCTGTTGCAGGGTTGTAAGCAGGTGCTGTTACGTACTGCAGTGCATCCTACTGTAGAAGAGCTGCGTAAAAGAAATGTAGAATTTACATCCTGTGATGATTTGTATGAAAAAGGTAATTCCTTCGAAGATGTATATAATAGCGTAGTTGAGCGTGTTCTTGTAGCTGCTGCTAATGGTGATGTTGTATACGCTGTTCCTGGCAGTCCCTTAGTTGCTGAGCGTACTGTAGTGCTGCTGCGTGATGCTGCTAAGGAGCGTGGCGTAAAGCTAGTCATTAAGCCTGCTATGAGCTTTCTTGATTTAGCTTATGTTGACTTAGGCATTGATCCTATCGCTGGTCTGCGTATCATTGATGCTCAGGATTTTGAAGCCATTGCTGATGGTGGTCGTTATCCTTTAATGATTACTCAGGTTTATAGCCAGCTTGTTGCTTCTGATTTAAAGATAGCCCTCATGGAAAATCTGCCAGATGAATATGAAATCTTTTTCCTGCGTAATTTAGGACTTCCTGATGAAGAATGTCGCAGCATTCAGCTGTTTGAGCTTGACCGTCAGCCTAATATTGACCATCTGACCAGTGTTTATGTTGCTCCTATGGCTGACGATGTGGAGCTTTTGTCCTTTGGACCTGATGAAGATGATGACGATAAATTTGTAATAACTAATTCCTATGATTATTGCAAAGGCACTGGAGAGGAAGAAGAGTTTGATGAAACAGCTTCCTTGGAGGATTTTGATATTCAACCGTTAGCAGATGTTATCAAAACCTTGCGTGAGCCTGGAGGCTGTCCTTGGGATATTGAACAAACCCATGCTTCTATTCGTAGTAATATGATTGAAGAGGTTTATGAATATCTTGAAGCAGTTGATGCAGAGGATTACGATGGTATGCGTGAAGAGCTGGGCGATGTGCTGATGCAGGTTGTTTTCCATGCACGTATGGCTGAGGAAGCAGGGCATTTTGACCTGCAGGATATTATTGACGAGGTAGTTGATAAGCTCATCCGTCGTCACCCCCATGTTTTTGGTGATACTCATGTTGATGGCAGCGATGAAGTGCTGGTTAATTGGGAAGCCATCAAGAAGCAGGAAAAATCTGAGCGTAAATGTGTTCTGGATGGCGTAACCCAGGGCTTACCTGCTCTTTTGCGTGCATATAAGGTGCAGGGTAAAGCTGCTAAGGTTGGCTTTGACTGGAATAATGCAGAGGACGTTTGGGCAAAGGTGGAAGAAGAGCTAGGCGAACTGCGTGAAGCCATTGCTGTTGGAGACAAGGCTGCTGCTGAGGCGGAGCTTGGCGATGTTTTTTTTGCAATAGTAAATTATGCTCGCTTTTATAAAATTGAGCCAGAGGTTGCCTTAAATGGAACCAATAATCGTTTTACAAGTAGGTTTAATCACGTTGAACAATGTGTTTTAGCAAGCGGTAAAGAGTGGAAGGATTTTACTCTTGCTGAGTTAGACGAATTTTGGAATGAGGCGAAAGCCTTGGAAAAAGCAGGCTCTAGCTTATTATAAGCAGCTAGGACGGGGTAAAAGCGTTAAAGACTCTTAAAAGTGAATAATATGTTAAATTTTACAACTTTTTTTACAAAAAGACTTGCAGTAAAGCAATGTACAGTGTAGAATACTTATGCAAGCAATACGAGTTCTGAACGCTTGGCTCGTTATAGCCTTAACACAATACAAGGAGGAACAATTAATGAACAAAACTGAATTGATCGCAGCTGTTGCTGAAAAAGCTGGCTTAACTAAGAAAGACGTAGAGAAGGCAGTTTCTGCTACTCTGGAAACCATTAAAGAAGAGGTTGCTGAGGGTGGCAAAGTTCAAATCATTGGCTTCGGTACCTTTGAAGCTCGTACCCGTAAAGAACGCATCGGTAAAAACCCCCAAACTCAAGAAGAAGTAAAAATTGCTGCTGCAACTGTTCCTGCATTCAAAGCAGGCAAAGCTTTCAAAGACGTTGTAAACGCAAAATAATTTATACTATATATGCCCGACGCGTAGTCGGGCATTTCTTGTCTGAATATATCTGGATATAAAGGAGGGACTTAATTGAGAAAAAGGGAAAAACGCAGGCATATTAATTGGGTGTCGGTTTTTGGCTGTATAGCATTATTGATTGGGTCCTATATATTCTTAAAGCAGGAATATGAGATATACCAGATTGAAAAGGCTCAGACTGCTGCTGCACAACGTATAGAGGTATTAGAGCAGGAGCAAAAGAAACTGACAGATGAAAAGAAAAGATTGGATGATCCTAAATACATTGAAAAGCTGGCCCGGGAAAACTACAACATGGTAGGAAAAAACGAGGTTCCGTTGTTCATTGTTGAGGAGAAAAAATGAGGCAGAGCAGAATTCTACAAATTTTGTTCTGCCTTTATATTCTTAAAAATAATTATTATAAAATCTATTAGCTTTCTTCTTGTAGGAATAAAAAAAAGGTGATATACTAAGCTAGTATCAAAGTAATTTTAAGGGGGATTTTTTTCTCGATGGCACTTGAAGTAGGCGCAATTGTCGAAGGTGAAGTCATTCGTATCACCAATTTTGGTGCGTTTGTCCAATTACCTGAAAATAAGGTTGGACTGATTCACATTTCTGAAGTTTCCAATGTTTATGTTAAAGATGTTCATGACTTCGTAAAGGAGCATGATAAGGTTAAAGTCAAGGTATTGACTGTTGATGAGCGTGGTAAGATTGGCTTATCCATGAAGCAGGCAGCTCCTGCTCCCGCACCGCAGCCCAGACCGCAGCGCCCGCAAAATGAAAATCGTGAGCGTCGTGGTAATGGCGGTATGCGTCAACAAATTTCTAAACCTGCTCCGATTCTTACCTTTGAGGATAAATTGTCCAAGTTTTTGAAGGATAGTGATGACCGTATGTTGGATTTAAAGCGTAATACTGAATCTAAACGTGGCGGACGCGGAGCTAGACGTGACAGATAACCAAGAGAAACTAGAGGACACTTTTTGTGGGTGTCCTCGTTTTCTTATTTTCTAAGTATGTTTATGAGAGGTGCTTATGGTTATTCATCCAGCTGTGTTCCGTCTACAGAAGGAATTGAAGGAACATTTGCAGCAAGGCAAGAGCTATGTTATAGCTGTTAGCGGCGGTGCAGATTCCCTGGCATTAGCTCATGCTGCTTCTGCTTTAAATGATTTTTGCAGTTTTACTGTATGTCATGTGGAGCATGGCATTAGAGGTCCGGAGGCTTTATCAGATGCAGCATTGGTGAAGAATTTTTGTAGTGAGCATGGCTTGCCATTTTATTGCTACCATGTAGCTGTACCTCAGGAGGCAAAAAAATTAGGACTTTCTTTGGAGGATGCTGCTCGCAGCCTGCGCTACGAAGCTCTTAAAAATTTGGCTGGTAAAATTGCCGCTGATGGTATTTTAACGGCACATCATAAGGATGATCAGGCGGAAACAGTTCTTTTAAAGCTATTACGAGGAGCTGGTCTTGAGGGATTAGCTGCTATAGAACAGGAGCATGATAACATCATCAGGCCTTGGCTAAACATAAGTCGTAATGAGCTAGAGGATTATTGCCATATTAATAACCTAAAGTACTGTATAGATAGTACAAATAGTGATATAAGGTACTCTCGTAATAGAGTACGACTAGAGCTTTTACCATATTTAAAGCGTGCCTTTAATCCTAATATTGCTGATACATTGGCGCGTACTGCTGACTTGCTGCAGGAGGATGTTGATTGCCTTGAACAGCTCACCAAGCAATATTATGAAGAGGTTATAGCTAAAAAAGAAGATGGAATAGTTGTGTTGAAGGCAAGCAGATTGCTTGAGCTTCATAAGGCGCTTAGAAAAAGGATTTTAAGACAGGCTTATTTTTCTTTAGGTGGAAAGGAGCTTAGCTTTGAACGAACAGAGGCGCTGGAGCTTTTATGCAGGCGCGGTACTGGAGGCAAGCTGCTGCAGCTACCCGGAGGGATAAGGGCCTGCTATAAGAATAAGATGCTTACTTTTAGTAAGCTATAATTTAAAATGCTATGAAAAGGAGCAGAAACCCATGAATGAAGACATCAAAAAGGTTCTTTTAACTAAAGAGCAAATTGAAGAACGCATCCAAGAGCTGGGTGCTCAAATTACTAAGGACTATGAAGGTAAAGAGGTTGTAGTAGTAATCCTGCTTAAAGGCGCTGCATGGTTTGCAACTGACCTGACCAGAGCCATTAATCTGCCTATCAGAATTGATTTTATGGTAGCGTCCTCCTATGGTAATGGTACTACCACCAGTGGTACTGTAAAGGTTAAGCTGGATTTATCTGAGGATATTACAGGTAAGCATGTATTGCTGGTTGATGATATTATTGATAGTGGCGTAACCTTTGCCGCTATTAGTGATATGCTGCGTCAACATAAGCCTGCTTCTCTGAAAACCATCGCTCTTTGCGACAAGGCTGAGCGTCGTATTAATGGACTTGACGCTGACTATGTAGGCTTCAACATTCCTGACGAATTCGTTGTTGGCTTTGGCCTTGATTATGCTGGCAACTATCGTAATCTGCCCTTTATCGGTGTTCTGAAGCCCTCCGTATATGCAAGAGCTTAATAGCCTGATTAATAATATATGGTTGCTTGATTAGATTAGCTATACTATAATTACAGTTATAATGTTTAAATGAGTGGAAGGAGGATACGTGCTTGAATAAATTTTTTAAGAACGTGACTTTTTATCTGCTGATTATTATCGTGATGATTTGGATGTTTGACCATTACTCTGCAAGCACTCCTAAGGCAAGCGAAATTAGCTATTCCAGCTTTATGAAGCATGTCCAACAGGAAGAGATTAAGCAGGTAACCATCGTCGATAATGTTATTAGCGGTAAACTTAGTGATGGCAAGGATTTTACTACTATTGCTCCTAATGACAGCAAGCTGGTAGAAAAGCTGGAACAGAAAAAAGTGGATATTAAAGCAGAGCTTCCCCCGCAGCCGCCTTGGTGGATGGGAATCCTGAGCTCTATTCTGCCCATACTGATTATTGTAGGTTTGTGGTTCATGCTGATGAATCAGAGTGGTGCAGGCGGCGGTAAGGTTATGAACTTTGGTAAGAGCCGTGCCCGTCGTTATGATGAGGAAAAGCTAAAGATTACCTTCAAGGATGTTGCTGGTGCTGATGAAGCTAAGCAAGAGCTGGCGGAAGTTGTTGAATTCCTCAAATCTCCTCAAAAGTACAATGAACTTGGTGCTAAGATTCCTAAAGGTGTTCTGCTTTATGGACCTCCTGGTACTGGTAAAACCTTGCTGGCGAAGGCTGTTGCTGGTGAAGCAGGCGTACCGTTCTTTAGCATTTCTGGTTCTGACTTTGTTGAGATGTTTGTAGGTGTAGGTGCGTCCCGTGTTCGTGATTTGTTTGATCAAGCTAAAAAGAGCGCTCCTTGCATTATATTTATCGATGAAATTGATGCCGTTGGTCGTCAGCGTGGTGCCGGTCTTGGCGGTGGTCATGATGAGCGTGAGCAAACCTTGAACCAATTACTGGTTGAGATGGATGGCTTTAGTGCCAACGAAGGCATCATTATGATTGCAGCAACTAACCGTCCTGATATTTTGGACCCAGCACTGCTCCGTCCTGGTCGTTTCGATCGTCAAATTGTTGTAGATCGTCCTGATATTAAGGGCCGTCAGGAAATCCTAAAGGTACACGTTAAAGGCAAGCCTATGGGCGAGGATGTTGAGCTTGAAGTAATTGCACAACGTACTCCTGGCTTTACCGGTGCTGATTTGAGCAATCTTGTTAACGAAGCAGCTCTGTTGACTGCTCGTCGTGACAAGAAGGTAATTAATATGCCTGAAATGGAAGAAGCTGCTGAGCGTGTAATTATGGGACCTGAACGTAAGAGCCGTGTTATTAGCGATAAGGAAAAACGTCTTACCGCATACCATGAAGGTGGTCATACTGTTGTAGGCATGCTGCTTGAGCACACTGACCCCGTTCATAAGGTAACCATTATTCCTCGTGGTCGTGCAGGTGGTTATACTTTAAGCCTGCCTAAGGAGGATAAATATTATGCAACCCGCAGCGAAATGCTTGATGAGCTGAAGGTACTTCTTGGTGGACGTGTAGCCGAAGCTATTGTCTTGAAAGAAATCTCTAGTGGTGCAAGCAACGACCTGCAGCGTGCAACTGCCTTGGCTCGTCAAATGATTTGCGAGTACGGTATGAGTGAAAACATTGGACCTGTAACCTTTGGTCATCGTCAGGATCAGGTATTCCTGGGACGTGATATTGCTCGCGATAAGGATTACAGTGAAGAGGTTGCAGCTGAGATTGATAAAGAGGTACGTTCCTTTATGGAAAATGCCTATGCTGCTACTGAAAAGCTGTTGCAGGATAATCTGGATACTCTTCATGTTATTGCTCAGGCCTTAATTGAGCGTGAAACTCTGGAAGAGGATGAAATTTACCAATTGGTGAAATATGGTCATATCCTGACTGAAGAGGAAAAGCAAGCTATGAAGGAGCAATCCGAAACTGCTGCTTCTGAGACTGCAGAGGATACTATTGCAGTATCAGATGCTGCGCAAGCTCCTCAGGATAATGTTACACCACAACAATAATTATATAGTTTTTGAAAACGTCCGTAGCCTATGGCTGTGGACGTTTTTTAAAATTTTAGAATACATAATTGGCTCTAAAAATTTCTTCAAAAAATAGTAAAAAAAATGTAGCATTCTGAGGAGATTTGTAGTAAAATCTTATAGCAAGCTAATACCGCAAGGTGGTATTAATAATTGAGCAAAGAAAGGTTGTGTTATTAAGGCTATGAATGAACCGGAAATGAATAGAAGCTTGAAAAACAGGCATTTGCAAATGATTTCCCTTGGCGGCATTATTGGCAGCTGTTATTTTTTGGGAGCGGGATACGCGATTGAGCAGGCTGGACCTGCAATTATTTTGTCTTACCTTTTTGGTGGTATCATTGTTTTGTGTGTTATGCTTTGTTTAGCAGAGTTGGCGGTGGCTGAACCTATTTCCGGGTCATTTGTCTCTTACGCCAAGAAAAATATTTCTTCCACTTGGGCGTGTGGCGTAGGTTGGGCCTATTGGCTGAACTGGATGGCCTATGTTCCTTCAGAAATGATTGCTGCTGGTATTATAATGAATAATTTTGTACCAGAGGTCAGTCAGCTTTGGTGGGCTATCTTTTTTGGTCTGATTGTAACAATTATCAATCTTTTTGAAGTAGATAACTTTGGTGAAAGTGAATTTTGGCTTTCGATGATCAAGGTTGTGGCGTTAGTAGTCTTTTGTATAGTAGCAGGTCTGATTGTTTTGGGCCTTATTGGTGACCAAGGTTATCTTGGTGCTAGCGTGCTGCTATCACAAGGAGGCTTTGCACCACATGGCTATTGGCCAATTGTGCTGACCATGGTTATTATCCTAGTAAATTTTCAGGGTACTGAAATCATTGGTTTAGCAGCAGGTGAATGCAAGGATCCTGCTAAGAGTATTCCTATTGCGGTACGTAATGTATCTTGGCGTGTAATTGCGCTATATATCATTCCTATTACCTTGCTGCTTTCTATTTTACCTTGGAATAAAGCAAGCCTGAATGAAAGTGTTTTTGCAGCTGCTTTGGCGGAATATGGTCTTGATGGTATGGCATCTGTAATTGCCTTTGTAGTTTTGGTGGCAGGCGTTTCCTGTGCCAATTCTGGTCTGTATGGTGGTGCTCGTGCGTTGCATGCATTGGCTAATATGGGAATGGCTCCTGCTTTCTTAGGCAAGCTGAATAAAAACGGTATGCCTCAGAATTCTATCATCATCTCTGTATGTGCTTGTTGGCTTGTTATTGTAATGTACACCTTTAATCAGGATTCTGCTATTTACACCTATCTGTTGGCTGTATCTGGTTTTACTGGTGCGATGGCTTGGATTTCTATTTGCTGGAGCCAGTACAATTTTCGCAAACGTTTAATTGCGCAAGGCTTGGAGCATACCCTAAAATATAAGACTCCGTTTTTCCCTTATGTTACCTGCTTTGGTATTTGGTCACAGATTTTCTGCTTGGCAGTGATTGTGCTGACTCCGGATTTGCGTGAAACCTTATACGCAGGTGTACCAATGCTAGTTCTGCCTATGATTTGGTATAAATGGCGTCAGCATCACAATAATAGTAAAATTCCAGTTGCTGTTGCTAGTATTCACAAGCAGTAATTTAAATTATATTAGTTTATAAGCAAGGTCCTTGGATTTATCCAAGGACCTCTTTTGTTTTTAGTTCTTTGATGTATAGCGGCATTCTGATACGTGTATTGCATAAGACATAAGAATTCAATTTTAATTGGCATCGTATTTCTTTTACGATGATGGTTTACTATTATCTTGACTTTTAGTTAACCTGGTGTTACTCTCTTCATAGAGAAAAGCTCGCGGTAATTTAGCGGTTGTTATAGAGTGGAGGTATCTGAATGCGCAAACGTATTTTAGAGTTTTTAAGACAAAATAGACAGGTTCCTATTTCTGGTGAAGAAATTTCCAGACAGCTAGAGGTGTCACGTACTGCTGTGTGGAAGCATATTCAAACTCTGAAGAGTGAGGGCTATGATATTGAATCCGTGCCTAAACGTGGTTATATTCTACGAGAGGCTCCGGATAGACTTTTCCCTCAGGAAATCCAATCGCGTTTGCAAACTAAATGGTTAGCACATAATATTTGTTATGAGGACGTGGTGGATTCTAGTAATACTGTGGCTAAGGCTTTGGCTAATGCAGGCTGTGAGGATGGCCTTCTTGTTGTTGCCGAAGAGCAGGGGGCTGGCAGAGGTCGTTTATCACGTGGCTGGATTTCTCCTCATGCTAAGGGTATTTGGTTCTCTGTAGTTTTAAAGCCACCCTTTTTGCCTCAGGAGGCATCTAAATGCACGCTTATGGCAGCTGTTGCTGTAGTGAAGGCTGTAAATGGCATCAAAGGCGTTAATGCTGCTATTAAATGGCCTAACGACATTCTTCTAAACGGTCGTAAGCTGGTAGGTATTCTGACAGAGATGAATGCAGAGTTTGGTCATATCAATTACGTTGTCATCGGTATAGGTGTAAATACTAATGCAACCAGCGAAGATTATCCTGATGATGTTAAAGATATTGCTATATCTGTAGCTGACGTAGCTGTAGAACCATTTACTAGAGTACAGCTTTTGGCAGATATTTTGAAAAATATGGAGGACTTATATGAAACCGCCTGCAAGGACGGCTTTGAGCCCATTCTCGAAGAGTGGCGTAAGTACTCCTGCACCTTAGGCCAGGAGGTAAAGGTTATTGCTCCTGATGTTACTTATTTTGGTACTGCAGTTGATATTGATGAGGAAGGTTTACTTGTAGTGCGCAAGGAGGATGGTACCTTAGATAAGGTTGTTGCCGGTGACGTTTCTATTCGTCCAGCTACAGCTAAAAATGGTGCTTATTCCTAATAAATATATTTTGGGTATTTCACTTGCATTATTCGAGCTTTGTGGTAAAATATAAAAGGCTTTACGCCATATATTAAAACGGAAATCAGGGTTTCCGAGGAGGAACATTATGTTACTTGTTATTGACGTTGGTAATACCAATATCGTTGCTGGTGTATTTGACGATAAGGAAGTGAAGGTTCATTGGCGTTTTTCCACTGACCGTTCTAAAACTGCTGATGAGTACGGCATCCTTTTACGCAGTATGTTCCAATACAGCGATGTAGAGATGGCTAACATTGATTCCATTATCATTTCCAGTGTTGTGCCTCCCGTGCTTATCCCTCTTTGCCATATGTGTGAGAGATATTTTGGATGCAAGCCTATGGTCGTTGGACCTGGTATCAAAAATGGCATCTTTATCAGATATGATAATCCTAAAGAGGTTGGTGCTGACCGTATTGTTAATGCAGTTGCTGCATTGCACAAATATAGTCATTTGAATCGTCCGATGATTATTCTTGACTTTGGTACTGCTAATACATTCTGTGCGCTGCTGCCTAATGGCGAATATCTTGGCGGTGCTATAGCTCCTGGTATTGGTATTTCTACTGAGGCTTTGTTCCAACGTGCAGCTAAGCTGCCTCGTATTGAGCTGATTAAGCCTAAAAATGTAATTTGCCGTAATACTGTTGCATCCATGCAAGCTGGCGTTATTTATGGCGCTGTAGGTCAAATGGAGGGTATTATTAACCACATGAAGAAGGAGCTTGGTGGCGATGCTTACGTAATTGCTACTGGTGGCTTTGCTAATACCATGGCTGCTGAGAGCGATTCTATTGATGTAGTGGATCCGTTCCTGACTTTAGATGGTCTGCGCATTTTATACGAAAAGAATGCAAAATAAACATGAATTTTAAGAATGCCCGCTTCGGCGGGCGTTTTTTGTCATTTATAGAAAGAGAGACTTATGCAGATAGGTAATATTAAATTAGAAACGCCCTTGGCTTTGGCGCCTATGGCAGGCATTACAGATTTGCCGTTCCGCTTGATTTTTCGGCGTCTAGGTTGTGGTATGACCGTTTCTGAGATGGTAAGCGCTAAGGGATTATTATATAAAAATGTGAAAACAACAGAAATGCTACGTATTGATGAAGGCGAGCGTCCAACAGCTATTCAGCTTTTTGGCAGTGTTCCCAATGAACTGGCAACTGCTGCTAAGCTAGTAGAAGCAAGTGGTGCAGATATGATTGATTTTAATATGGGCTGCCCTGTTGTGAAGATAGTAAATAATGGTGAAGGCTCTGCTTTGATGAAAAATCCTCAGCTAGCCTATGAGATTTTGGCTGCTATGGTAGATGCCGTAAAAATTCCTGTAACTGTAAAGTTTCGCGCCGGTTGGGACGATGAGCACCGCAATGCTGTAGAAATTGCTCAGGCAGCAGAGCGAGCAGGGGTTTCCGCTGTCGCTGTACATGGCCGTACTCGCAAACAATTTTATGAAGGTAAGGCTGATTGGAATATTATTCGTGATGTTAAGCAGTCAGTAAAAATTCCTGTCTTTGGTAATGGTGATATCTTCTCTGTTGAAGATGGATTAAATATGTTTAAGGAAACTGGCTGTGATGGCTTGATGCTTGGTCGCGGTGTTGATGGCAATCCTTGGCTTTTCAGCAGACTTAGAGCAGTGTTAGCAGGTGAATCAGATCCAGGTGAGCCAGATGTGGATACCAGGCTTTCTCAGGCTGCTGAGCATTTACAGATGCTGATAGATTACAAGGGCGAATATGTTTCTGTAAAAGAAATGCGTCGTCACATATCTGCTTATCTTAAAGGTCTTCCCCATGCAGCAGAGTTCAGAGGCCGTTTTCATAAAGTTGATACCCAAGAGCAGTTTATGGTGTTATTAGGTGAGTATGCTGAGTGTGCTCATGAATATTATGAGCAGGCCATAAGCCATGGCTTTGTAAATCAATGATAATTGCTTAGTATAGTCGAGTAAACTATAGTATATAGATAAATGTTTGTTTAAAAGCTATATTGCTAAAATGTTGTAGAAGCTGATTAAATATGCTACAATAGTATTTTGTAATAGAAGTATTTAGGGAGAAATATTTATGAAATCTATTGAGAATTGCAAGCATGTAATCAGTATCAGTCTTGGCTCATCTACTAGAGATGCACAGGCTATACTGCGTCTGGGCGACAGGGGAGTTGTTGTAGAACGTCGTGGCACAGATGGAGACTTTGGCAAGGCTCGCAGATTGATGGAGCAATGGGATGGCAAGGCTGATGCAATTGGTTTAGGCGGCACTGATTTGTATGTATGTGCAGGAAATAAACGCTATGTTTTTAGAGAATCAGCCAAGCTTATTGAAAATGTTCGTAAGACTCCCGTTTTAGATGGAAGTGGTCTTAAGAATACCTTGGAAAGAAGATTGATTTCCAAATTGGCTGCTGAAGGTACTATTCCTATCAAAGGCAGCAAGGTCCTGCTGGTTTGTGCGGTGGACCGTTTTGGTATGGCTGAAGCACTCCAGGATGCTGGTGCTGATGTAACCTTTGGCGATTTGATTTTCGGTCTTAATATTGACAAGCCATTGTATTCTCTTAAGGCTTTAGGATGGTGGGCTGAGCTACTAGCTCCTATTATAACAAAGCTGCCTGTAAGCTGGTTCTACCCTATGGGTAAGGAACAGGAGAAGCGTACTGTACGCCATCAAAAATATTTTCTTGAAAATGATATAATAGCCGGCGATTTTCACTTTATTAAGAAGTTTATGCCGGATAAGCTGCCTGGTAAGATTATAATTACCAATACTGTAACGGCGGCAGATAGAGAAATGCTTCGACAGGCTGGTGTAAGCATTTTGATTACGACTACGCCCTGTCTTGAGGGACGCAGTTTTGGCACCAATGTTATGGAAGCGCTGCTGGTTGCCTTGAATGGTAGCAAGACAGCTTTAAGTGCTGAGGAATATTTAAAGCTTATAGAGCAATATCATATTGAATCCTCTACTGAGTACCTAAGTGCGAAGGAGTAATGAATTTACATGGAAAAATTTGCTTTTATTTTCCATCCCCTGTCTATACAGGACATGGAGCATTTATCACCTATAATGAAATATATACCTGACAGGGTTCTTGAAGCTTGTCTGAAAATGAAAAAGCCTTTCAAGGTTTCTCATATTACAGGCATTCAAAGTCCTTATGCTGAAGCAGAGGGTTGGTTTGTTGGCTGTCCTCTTACTGCTAAACAGATGGTTGAGCTGCCTGAAGAGTTTGTTATGGACCGCATTATTGAGTCAGGTAAAATTGCTCAGGAGCTGGGTGCAAAGATAGTTGGTTTAGGTGCATTTACCTCAATTGTAGGTGATGCTGGCATTACTGTTGCCAAAAATCTTGATATAGCTGTAACCTCTGGTAATAGCTATACTGTAGCAACTGCCATTCAGGGTACCAAGGAAGCTGTTAAGCTGATGGGTAAGAACCTAAGTGACTGCAAAGCTGTTGTCATTGGTGCAACAGGCTCTATTGGTGCGGCCTCTGTGCGCCTGCTTGCTAGAGAGGTAAGCCATATAACCCTGGTTGCTCGTCATAGGCAGCCACTGGAGGAATTAGCACATGAGCTGGTCCAGGATAATCACTGTGATGTGGCAATTTCTAGCGATATTCAGAGTGTATTGAAGGATGCAGATATTGTTATAACTGTAACTAGTGCACTTGATTTTCTGATTACTCCTAAGGATTTAAAGCCAGGTGCAGTGGTGTGCGATGTGGCTCGTCCGCGCAATGTATCACGTGATGTATCAATGCAACGTGACGATGTTCTGGTTATTGAAGGCGGCGTTATCAACATTCCTGGCAATGTTGATTTTCACTTTAATTTTGGCTTCCCGCCGCGTACATCTTATGCGTGTATGGCAGAAACAATGATTCTGGCACTGGATGGAAGGTACGAAAATTTCTCATTGGGACGTAATCTGGAGCTAGAAAAAATCAAAACTATTGAAGGTCTTGCAGCTAAGCATAATTTTACTTTGTCAGGCTTCCGTAATTTTGAAAGAGCAGTTACCTCTGAGCATATTATTGAGGTTAAGCTAAAGGCGGAGCGAGAGCTGGCAATTCATGGCTGCTAAGGTTGACAAGCTCGAAAGCAATACATATAATTAAATAGATATATTTAACTGCGTAAAAAACTTGCGTAGTATTGTATAGATGAGAATATATTAACGAAGGAGCAGGAAAATGGCTACTAAAGAAACTATTTTAACAGCTGATGGTCTCAGAAAATTAGAAGAGGAATTAGATAATTTACGCACCGTCCGTCGTCAGGAGGTTGCAGAGCGCCTGAAGGTTGCTATTTCTTATGGCGATATCAGCGAGAACTCTGAATATGATGACGCAAAGAGTGAGCAGGCATTCATCGAAGGTCGTATTCTTGAGCTGGAGCAAATGATTAAAACCGCTATCATCATTGATGATAGCGCAAGTAAAAACACAGATGAGGTTTCTCTGGGCTCTACTGTTCTGTTAAAGGATATGGAAACTGAGGAAGAGGAAACCTATACTATTGTTGGTACCACTGAGGCTGACCCCTTTGAAAATCGTATTTCCAACGAATCTCCTGTAGGTAAAGCTATCCTGAAGCAAAAAGTTGGTGCTATCGTTGTTGTTCCTACTCCCGCTGGTGAGCTGTCCTACAAAATCATCGAAATTAAATAAGCTGTTTTAGCATAGCTAAATAGTAATCCCATTGGAGCTAAGGCTCTACAGATTATGGAAAAGGAGAATAAACATGACTGAAGCAAAGAATAAGCAACAGGTTGAAGAAAAGGCTCCCCTTACTGAAACAGAAATCAGCGAACAAATGCAGGTTCGTCTTGATAAAATGCACAAAATTGAAGAAAAAGGCTGGCTGCCCTTTGGCCGCCGCTTTGAGTGGACTCACCATGCAGCAGACGTAGATGCTCAATTTGATGCACTGTCTGAAGCAGAAGCTAAAGTAAGAATGTCTGGTCGTATTATGGCTATTCGTGGCCATGGCAAAACCTGTTTCATGGATATGCAGGACAAAACTGGTCGTCTGCAGGTATATGTACGTAAGGACGCTATTGGTGAGGAAAATTATGCCCTGATTAAAATGATGGATATTGGTGATACTGTTGGTGTTACCGGTACTATTTTCCGTACCCATATGGGTGAAATTTCTATTAAGGCAGAATCTATCGAAATGCTGAGCAAAGCACTTCGTCCTCTTCCGGAAAAATATCATGGTTTGAAGGATGTAGAGATGCGTTATCGTCAACGCTATGTTGACCTTATCGTAAATCCTGAAGTTCGTGATACCTTTGTTAAACGTAGCCAAATTATTAAGAGCGTTCGTGAGGTTCTGGACAGCCATGACTTCCTGGAAGTAGAAACTCCTATTTTGAATACTATTGCTGGTGGCGCTGCTGCTCGTCCTTTCATCAGCTATCACAACACTCTTGATATGCAGGTTTATATGCGTATTGCTCCTGAGCTGTATCTGAAGCGTCTGATTGTTGGCGGCATGGATAGAGTATATGAGCTGGGTCGCGTGTTCCGCAATGAGGGTATTGACAACAGACACAACCCTGAATTTACCAGTGTTGAGATTTATCAAGCGTTCGCTGATTATCGTGACATGATGGACCTGACTGAGGAAGTAGTAGTTAAAACTGCTGAAAAGGTTCTGGGTACCACTAAAATTGTATACGAAGGCACTGAAATTGAGCTGGCTAGCCCCTGGAAACGTATCAGCATGATTGATGCTGTTAAAGAGTATTCTGGTAAGGATTTCACCAATGTTACCGACATTGAAGAAGCTCGCGCAATGGCTAAAGAGCTGAATGTAGAAATTGAGCCTTCCTTTGGCATTGGTAAAATTATTAATGCATGCTTCGAGGAGTATGTTGAAGATAAGCTGATTCAACCTACCTTCATTACCGGTCATCCGAAAGAAATTTCTCCTCTGGCAAAGAGCAATCCGGAAAATCCCGAAATTACTGATCGTTTTGAGGCATATATTTATGGTCGTGAAATCTGCAATGGCTTTACCGAGCTTAACGATCCTATCGATCAAAAGGAACGTTTCATGAAGCAGGTTGAAGAACGTGCAGCAGGCGACGAAGAAGCCAATATGATGGACGAAGACTTTGTTACTGCATTGGAATATGGTCTGCCTCCTACAGGTGGCTTAGGCATTGGTATCGATCGTCTGGTTATGTTCCTTACTAATAGCTCCACCATTCGTGACGTATTGTTCTTCCCGACTATGAAGCCGTTGAAGGGTGAAGAGCGTCATGAGGATGTTGCAGTTGGTGCTCCTGTTGCAGCACAAGCTCCTGTAGCAGAAGCTTGTGCAGAACCTATTGATTTCTCCAAGGTTGAAGTAGAACCCTTATTTCAGGACTTTGTAGATTTTGAAACCTTTGCTAAATCTGACTTCCGTGCTGTTAAGGTTAAGGAGTGTGTTGCTGTACCTAAGAGCAAGAAGCTTCTGAAATTTACTTTGGATGATGGCAGCGGCACAGATCGTGTAATTTTAAGTGGTATTCACGCATATTATGAGCCTGAGGAATTAGTTGGTAAAACCTTGATTGCTATTACCAATTTGCCTCCGCGTAAAATGATGGGCATTGATTCCTGTGGTATGATTATTTCTGCAATTCACTCTGAAGAGGGTGAAGAACGTTTAAATGTTCTGATGGTTAATGATCGTATTCCCGCTGGTGCAAAGCTGTATTAATTTCACATTTCTTTTAGAAGGAATATTAAAAGCTGTCGCGAAAGCGGCAGCTTTTTTATATTTTCCCAAGATTCTTTCAAAAAAGTTTAAAAATTTTTAAAGCTTAAAAACCTTATTATATAAGCGTTTCTTTGACTACATATCCGTGTGTTTCCTGAAAAATAAACAAAAAATGTCAAAAATAGTGTTGACACATATGGAAACCTATGGTATTATAAACAAGTCGTCAGGACATGACGACAACGAACCTTGAAAACTGAACAATAACCTAGAAAAAAGCGAATGTGCGGGTCGAGCGTCTTTTGAAGATGCTAGACCTAAAACAATAAATTCCAAAACAAATAACAAAGAGCCAAATCGGTTCTTCAATAAACTTTATTGGAGAGTTTGATCCTGGCTCAGGACGAACGCTGGCGGCATGCCTAACACATGCAAGTCGAACGGAGACTATTTCGGTAGTCTTAGTGGCGAACGGGTGAGTAACGCGTGGGCAACCTGCCCTCTAGATGGGGACAACATCCCGAAAGGGGTGCTAATACCGAATGTGACGATTTATCCGCATGGATTTATCGTGAAAGATGGCCTCTACATGTAAGCTATCGCTAGAGGATGGGCCTGCGTCTGATTAGCTAGTTGGTGGGGTAACGGCCTACCAAGGCGACGATCAGTAGCCGACCTGAGAGGGTGACCGGCCACATTGGGACTGAGACACGGCCCAGACTCCTACGGGAGGCAGCAGTGGGG
>USBG01000004.1 GCA_900552855.1 uncultured Phascolarctobacterium sp.
TATAAATTGATATCTTGTATATTAAAATATTATTAGTATTGTAGTTTCATATTGTTTAAGACAAATGAAAAACTCCTAAAATAGTCATAGTATAAATATAGTACAAAAGTGGAAGTATAGAGCTAGTTTTTAGAATTTGTACTTTATAGAAGCTATCTATTTTAGGAGTTTGTATTTATGTTTAATATAATTTTGTATAATCAACTAGTTTTCTAAAAATTTGCAGGCTGCCATTGCTGCAATTGTACCATCACCACAAGCGGTTGTAAGTTGTCGTATTTTTTTATTACGACAGTCACCTGCGGCAAATAAACCAGGAACAGAGGTTAGAGTGTCTGCTTCTGCTTGAATATAGCCTTGACTGGAGCAAATATTTAGATTGGCAAAGGGAGCATTATCGGGTTTTTGACCAATGGCTATAAAAACGCCATCTACATCAAGCTTTTGGATGGAGTTATTTTCCTGATTTTTTAGCAGGAGACCAGTTAATTGTTCTTCTTGCTCTTGGAGCGTATCTACTACATAGGGAGTGTGCAGAGTTATTTTATCATTTTGCAGGACTCGTTCCACAGTGCAGCTATCTGCTCGTAGCTGATTACGACGATGAATTAGGTGGACTTTTTTACATAGTGTACTTAAAAAAAGTGCTTCCTGCACGGCAGCGTTACCGCCGCCAACTACAGCAACCTCCTTATCAGCATAAAAGGCACCATCACATACAGAACAGTAGGACACACCTGCACCAATCAGTGCTTCTTCATTAGGTAGGCCCAATTGCTTATGTGCAGCACCTACGGCTAGGATTACAGCGTTAGCTTCATAGCTGGCGCAGTCCGTACGGACAGTAAAAACATGGTCGTTATTGCTGATTACCTGTATGGCTTCCTCGTAGCTGATTATAGCACCAAAGCTAGAAGCTTGCTCTTCTAGCACTGCAGCAAATTCACTGCCATTAAGATGAGCAATACCTGGATAGTTTTCGACTAAGGGAGCATATGTTATTTGACCACCTAAAACATTGCGTTCAAGGACCAGTACTTTTTTCCCAATACGTGCAGCGTAGATTGCTGCTGTAAGTCCTGCAGGACCTCCACCTATAATGATGATATCGAATGCATTCATAATTACGCTTCTTTCTGAAAATGAATTAAGATAAGGGGCCGTGAAGACAGCCCCTTGCAATTTATTATCCAAATATGAAAATCAGTATAAACACAATTTTGTTTATAAAATAGTCTATTGCTTACTTGTATAATGATTTGAAGTAAATTCACAATAAGAATGGTAATTAGCAACTACTATTTTTTATTATATTCATTGACATATTTACGAATAGGGCCCAAGCCCGTGATTTTGTCATGACCAACGACTAAGGTTGGTGCTTGACGAATACCTAGCTTTTTGGCTAGCTCTGCATTTTCCTCAGCTAAAAGCTTACTAAAGGCCATACCTGTATTTTGCAAAAGCTTTTCTGCCTGAGCACAGTTGGGACAGGTGCGTGTGGCAAAAAGCAGCAGCTGGTGTTCTTGGTTATGAGCCGGAAGTTCACTCTCCTCTTCAGATTGTACTTCTGCAGATTTGTACAGGTGGGAGGTATCAATATCATAAACCCTGCGGTCCTTAAATTCCTGCGCTTTACCATCATTCCAGTTTTGTACAGGACGATAGTAGCCAGTAATACGACTGTAAACCTCCGTTTTTTGACCGCAATGAGGACAGATAAACTGTTCACCATTTAAATAGCCATGCTCAGAACATACAGAGTATGTTGGAGAAATGGTATAATATGGTAGCCTATAATTTTCGGCAATTTTACGAACTAGATTAGCTGCGGATTTCCAGCTAGGTAGCTTTTCTCCTAAAAAAGCATGGAAGACGGTACCAGAGGTATAACGTGTCTGCAGTTTATCCTGAATATCAAGAGCGGAAAAGATATCATCAGTATAGTTTACCGGTAGATGAGAGGAATTTGTATAATAAGGAGTACCGTGTTCATTAGCAGTAATAATATCAGGAAATTGTTCTTTATCGTGCTTGGCAAAGCGATAGGTAGTTGATTCTGCAGGAGTTGCTTCTAGATTATATAAATCACCGTATAGCTCCTGATAGTCGCTAAGACGATTGCGCATATGATCTAAGACGTCTTGGGCAAATTTTTGGACCTTGGGATTTGTTAAATCAGCATGTAGCCATTTTGCGTTAAGTCCAGCTTCATTCATACCAATAAGACCGATGGTAGAAAAGTGGTTATTGAAGTTACCAAGATAACGCTTAGTATAGGGGTAAAGTCCATTATCAAGCAGCTGGGTAATTACAGTACGTTTTGTTTTTAAGCTACGAGCTGCAATATCCATAAGTTTGTCCAGGCGTTTATAAAAATCAGCTTCATCATGGGCAAGATAAGCAATACGAGGTAAATTGATGGTGACTACGCCAACACTTCCTGTTGATTCACCAGAGCCGAAGAAGCCACCGCTTTTCTTGCGGAGCTCACGCAGGTCAAGGCGTAAACGACAGCACATGGAGCGAATATCAGAGGGCTCCATATCAGAATTAATATAGTTGGAGAAATATGGTGTACCGTACTTGGCGGTCATTTCAAAAAGGAGATTATTATTTTCTGTTTCGTTCCAATTAAAATCCTTAGTTATGGAGTATGTAGGAATTGGATATTGGAAGCCTCGTCCGTTAGCATCGCCTTCAATCATGATTTCAATAAAGGCCTTATTAATCATATCCATTTCTTTTTTACAATCTCCATATGTAAAAGGCATTTCCTTGCCACCTACTAGAGCAGGCAAATCAGCTAAATCCTTAGGAACTGTCCAGTCTAGGGTAATATTGGTAAAGGGAGCCTGTGTTCCCCATCGAGATGGAGTATTAACGCCATAAATAAAGGATTGAATACATTGCTTAACTTCTCTTTGAGTAAGATTATCAGCCTTAACAAATGGCGCCAGATATGTATCAAAGCTAGAGAAGGCTTGTGCGCCTGCCCATTCATTTTGCATTATACCAAGAAAGTTTACCATCTGATTGCAAAGAGTTGAAAGATGGCTGGCTGGCGAAGATGTGATTTTGCCTGGGACACCACCTAAGCCCTCATGGATTAGCTGCTTAAGGCTCCAACCAGCACAGTAGCCGGTGAGCATAGAAAGGTCATGAATATGAATGGCAGCACTGCGGTGAGCCTCTGCGATTTCTTGGTCATAAATTTCAGATAACCAGTAATTGGCAGTAATCGCACCAGAGTTAGATAAAATTAAACCACCAACAGAATAGGTAACCGTAGAATTTTCTTTAACACGCCAATCATTAATTTTAAGATAATTGTCTACTAAATCCTTATAATTTAAGAGAGCGGAACTAACATTACGAATTTTTTCTCTTTGTTTACGGTAAAGAATATATGCTTTGGCAACATCTGCATAGCCTGAATCAGAAAGAACGCGTTCAACGCTGTCCTGTACGTCTTCTACAGAGATAATATCATTCTTAATTTTACTTTGAAAGTTTGCTGTAACCTGTAATGCAAGCATATTGATAACATCAGGATGATAATTTTTATTTTGGGCTTCAAAGGCTTTTATCATGGCAGAGCTGATTTTTTTAAGCTCAAAATCGACTACTTTGCCATTTCTTTTTACAATGGAATACATAGAATTTCTCCTCTCTCAAAGCAACCAAGCTGCCAAAATTTTTAGCAATAGTTTTGAAAATTACGTTCAAGCATAGGGCGTGTAAGCGAATTACTGCTTGTATTATAGTATATATGGACAAGAATAGCAATATATAGTTGAGATATACATGATTGATACAATATGTTGTATTTGGCTATAATCCGCGGATTTCTACATATTTAGCAGCTTGCTCAAGAATATGTTTATATTCTTGAAGCTTTTGCTTTGTAGGTGCAGAAAAATTTTTAAAAATAACTGTTTCTCTATCTACGAATGGTTGTAAATAATAGCGTGTACATAGTTTACCTGGAGCAAGCTTTTGCAGCATTCTTGCTATATTAGTGAAGCTTTCAGCATCATGTAGCTGCTTAATAACCGTTGTGCGAAGCTCGTAATCAATAGAACCCTTTAGTAGCTGAGTTAGGCTATTCATAAATGGCTCTAAATTAATGGCTTTTAATCCACAGGTTTCTGCATAACGCAGCTCGTCATTTTTGATATCCATAGCAACATAATCAAGAAGATTTGAGTTAATTAATTGTCTAAGTACCTCTGGTTTAGAGCCATTAGTATCAAGCTTAACTAAATAACCAAGCTTTTTGATTTTTTCTATGAAGAAAGGCAAATCCTTTTGCAATGTTGGTTCTCCACCACTGATGCAAACGGCATCTAAAAAGCCTTGACGTTTTTTTAGAAACACGAATAGCTCTTCTTCGGACATAAGCGGAGACACATTATAATCTAAAAGCTCACTGTTGTGGCAAAAGGGACAGCGTAGATTACAGCTACCTAAAAATACAGTACAAGCAACTTGGCTAGGATAATCCAGCAGCGTCATTTTTTGCAATCCGCAAATTTTCATAATTACCGCCTCTTTTTACTAAAATAACCATAGACATTATAGCAAAATGGAGATGATAAGGAAAAAGGAGTAGAGGAGAGTTCTAGCGTAGCAAGATTATTTTTAGAGCAGATTCTCCACAAAACTACGATTTTTATAGATATCTATTAATCATATTAACAATATAGTTAATAGTTGTGTGAAATGGAGCTTGCACAAGTTACTTTGTAACTATATTTACAGTAATTTACAAAAGAAATCTTATTATTTCAGGTAATGTTAATTTTCTTGACATATAGAATTATTAGCAGTAGAATACTTTCAATCGCTGAATATGCGATAATTTAATTTGCAGGTGATAAAAATGAAATCTATGAAGATTAATGCTGCAATTGAATATGGTTTTTATTATGCGCCGGTCTTTAGATATTACTTTAGCACCGGTTCTTTGGCATGTAAAAAATCATAGGCAGTTATAATCGTAATAGAGAAGTTTTTGTTTTGCATTTAGGCTATACCGATAATGTATTTTTGAGCAGGCTCATTACGTGAGCCTGTTTTTTTATTACCTGTAATAAGGTTAAATTAAGCTGATGATGAAAAAGGAGAGATGAAAAATGGTTATAGTATTCAAACCTGGAGCACCTGAGGAAAATAAAGCAAAAATGAAAGCAAATTTGGAGCGACAAGGCTTCCAAATTAATGAAATTAATGGTCTGAATATGACTATTTTCGGTATTATTGGCGACACCAGTGCACTTGATATTAATATGCTGCGTATAGATGATGCTGTTGATAAGGTTATGCGTGTACAGGAGCCCTTTAAGCGTGCTAATAGAGCCTTCCATCCCTTGGACAGTATTGTCAATGTTGGCGGTGTAGAGGTTGGCGGACGCAAAATTCAGGTAATTGCAGGTCCGTGCTCAGTAGAATCTGTTGAGCAGGTAACAGGTATTGCTAAATCTGTAAAGATTGGTGGTGCTACAATGCTGCGTGGTGGTGCCTTCAAGCCTCGCACATCTCCGTATTCCTTCCAAGGCTTAAAGGAGTTAGGACTTGACTACTTAAAGGCAGCTAAGGCAGAAACAGGACTTCCTATCGTAACAGAAATTATGTCTACTGAATATCTGGACCGCTTTGTGGAGGATGTTGACCTTATTCAGGTTGGTGCACGTAATATGCAAAACTTTGAGCTGCTTAAGGCTTTAGGACAAACCAATAAGCCTATTTTATTAAAGCGTGGTCTGTCTGCAACTATTGAAGAATGGATTATGTCTGCTGAATACATTATGGCAGGTGGCAATGATAACGTTATTTTGTGTGAGCGCGGTATCCGTACCTTTGAGCATTATACCCGTAATACCCTTGATTTAAGTGCTATTCCTGCAGTGAAAAAGCTGAGCCATCTTCCTGTAGTAGTAGATCCTAGTCATGCAGCAGGTTTGTGGTGGATGGTTGAGCCCTTGGCAAAGGCTGCGGTTGCAGTTGGTGCTGATGGTTTGTTGATTGAGGTTCATAATGACCCTGAACATGCACTTTGTGATGGTGCACAATCCTTGCGTCCCGAGCGCTTTGCTAAATTGATGGGTGAGCTGCAGGGTATCGCAAGAATAGTAGGACGTGAGCTTTAAGAAATGACCCACAATGCATTATCTGTAAATGTTTTAGTGGTTATGGTATTTTTCAATATAGCTGGTTTTAAGAATAATAAGTATAAATATTGATATCAAGGCTTTGTGCCTATGATATATGTAGAATAGGATTATGGTAGAGTTTGACCCGGTGAGAAGCTTGGTATTTTGGTAGAATTTGGGTAAACGTTGGTTGTAAGGGATGGCTGCTTTGGGCAGCCACCTTTGCCATACGTTTGTAGCATTGTAGTTTGGAAGCTTTATTTGAGGTGATTATATGGAATCTGGCTTTAAATGTACTAACTTTGAGGAGCTTAGCTTTGCTGTTATTGGCTTAGGACTTATTGGTGGGTCCTATGCTAAGGCTTTGCGTAGGCTGCAGGTGAGGCAGATTATTGGTGTAGAAATGAATGAAGAAGTCCTAAAGGCAGCTAAGGAACAGGGGATTATTGATATTGCACTAACAAAGGCTGGAGTAGAATTAGCACAAGCAGATGTAATTATTTGTGCTATTTATCCAGAGGCTATAGCTAATTTTATTAGGCAGAGTGTTCAGTTTTTTAAAGCAGATGCTTTGATTACTGATGCAGCAGGCATTAAGGGTAATATGATTAGCAGTGTGCAGCGTTCCTTGTTACAGGGCATGGAGTTTATTTCCGGTCATCCTATGGCAGGACGTCAAAGCAGTGGGTTGGCTATGTCATCTGCAGATATTTTTGTAGATGCTAATTATATCATTGTTCCTGAAAATAACTCAGAGGCTGCTATACTATGGCTGGAATCCTTTGCAGAGGTTTTAGGTTGCCGTAGCACAGTGCGTGTTACTCCTGAGGAGCACGACAGCATCATTGCCTACACTAGTAATTTACCCCACGTGACAGCAGTTGCCCTTATGGATAGTGCTTCCTTTAATGATAAAACTAAGTATTTTATTGCAGGCAGCTTTAGGGATGGTACAAGAGTGGCAGATATTAATCCAGAGCTTTGGTGTAGTTTGTTTTTAGCAAATAACATCAAGGTTGCAGAGGAAATTGATAAATATATGGAGCAGCTAGCTCTTTGGCGTAATGCCTTGATAGCTGGTGATGAAGAGATGTTAAAATCTTTAATGAGGCTTGCTGCTGACCGCAGAAAGGAGCTTTACTGATGAAGAAGATACATGTAGCTTTAGGCGAACATGCCTATGATATAGAGATAGAAAAAGGCTTGCTAGACAATATTGGCCAGAAGATAGCGGCGCTGCTTCCTAAGGCACAGATGGCTGCCATTGTTAGTGATACTAACGTAGCACCATTATATGCAGAAAGACTACAGCATAGCTTAGAGCAGGCTGGCTTTAAAACATCTCTCATTACTATTGAAGCTGGTGAGCAAAGCAAGAATATGAATATTTTAGCTGATGTTTTAGAACAGCTTGCAGAGTCGGGGATGACTCGGTCCGATGTTTTGTTAACCCTTGGTGGTGGTGTAGTAGGTGACCTAGGTGGTTTTGCGGCTGCTAGCTTTATGCGTGGCATTGCCTTTGTACAGATACCTACATCGCTTTTGGCGCAAATAGACAGCAGTGTTGGTGGAAAGGTTGCCGTTGACCTCAAAGCAGGAAAAAACCTGGCAGGTGCTTTTTATCAGCCTAAGGCTGTTTTTATTGATACTGATTTGCTAAAGACATTGCCTATACGTTTTCTTCATGATGGTTTGGCTGAGGCTATAAAATATGGCTGTATCAAGGATGCAGGCTTGTTTGAGCAAATTGACTCTTATGCTGACGATGCAGAGCTTTTATCTAATATTGATAGTGTAGTTGCAGCCTGCTGCACGATTAAGGCACGTATTGTAGAGCAGGATGAGTTTGATACAGGCCTTAGAATGCTGCTGAATTTTGGTCATACCATTGGTCATGCTGTTGAGCAGCATTTTGGCTACAGCACCTTTACCCATGGAGAGGGTGTTGCTATAGGCATGTACAAGCTGACTAGTAAAACAGAGGCTATGGGAGTGACTGCTTTAGGTACAGCTGCCAAGCTTAAAATAGTTTTAGAAAAATATAATTTGCCAATTACAGCAGGTGTGCCTAGGGAGGCATTACTGCATACTATGTCCAAGGATAAGAAAAAGCAAGGAAATAGCATAACCTTGATTATTCTTGAAAAAATTGGTGTTGGAGTATTGAAAAAGATTTCCTGGCAGGAGATGCAGGATTATTTGGAGTAGTTTATGGAAAAGCTTCGTATTATACCTACAAAATTACAAGGAAAAATATTGGTACCGTCCTCTAAAAGTATGGGACACAGAGAAATTATCTGTGCAGCTTTAGCAGATGGTACGAGCGTTGTGGACAATATTAGTATGTCTAAGGATATAGAGGCTACCTGTCGTTGTTTGCAGGCTTTAGGCGTTAAAATAGAGTCTGTAGCAAGCTGCTTTAGCGGGCGTAGTGCCTTGAAAATTACAGGAACCGGTCGTCTTACTGCTCATTCTAATCTTGCTGATTGTGGTGAGTCAGGGTCTACATTAAGATTTATTATTCCTTTAGCAGTACTTATAGGCACACCGTTTACCTTTGTAGGACATGGAAAATTAGTTTCCCGTCCATTGCAGGCATATTACGATATTTTTTCTAAGCAGGGCATAGAATACACCAACGAAGCTGGACAGCTGCCCTTGACTGTTAATGGTAAGCTAAAATCTGGAGTTTTTCAGCTGCCTGGTGATGTAAGCAGTCAGTTTATTAGTGGTTTGCTGTTTGCCTTACCTTTGCTAGCTGGTGATTCTGTTATTGAGCTGACCTCTAAGCTAGAGTCAGCCTCCTATGTTGATATGACTATAAGCTGTTTAGCTAAATATGGGATAAAAATCATTAACGAAAATCATCAGCGTTATTTTATACAAGGTAATCAATGCTATAGGTCTTGTAATAGTCAAGTAGAGGGGGACTGGTCTCAGGCTGCCTTTTGGACAGTTGGTGGTTGTTTAGGTAATGGTATAACCTGTACTGGCGTTGATTTTAATGTATTACAGGGAGATATGGCTATTCTTAAGCTTATGAAGGATATGGGAGCAAAAATAGAACAAACAGAAGGCTCCTTATATGTAGAAAAAAGTAGGACTCAAGGCATTGTTATAGATGCCTCTGATTGTCCTGATATAATTCCAATCTTAACAGCCTTAGCAGCTGTAAGTAAGGGAGGAACCGAGATTATCAATGCAGGAAGGTTACGAATCAAGGAATGTGATAGATTAGCAGCAATAAGTACAGAGCTGAACAAGCTTGGCGCTGATATTACGGAGCTGCCTGATGGACTTATTATTAATGGCAGGCCTGAGGGTTTAAAGGGGGGAGCTGAGGTTGATGCCTGGAATGACCATCGTATAGTTATGAGTTTGGCTATTGTTGCTCAGTGCTGTAAAGAGCCAATAGTATTGCATGGAGCAGGCAGCGTTTCAAAATCATATCCGGAGTTTTGGCAAGACTACGAAGCTGTTGGCGGAAACATAGAGGTATTATCATGAGTGGAATGTATGGAATGAATATTAAGATGGCAATTTATGGCGAGTCACATGGTGCTTCTATTGGCCTTGTTTTAGATGGAGTGCCTCCAGGATTAGAGCTAGATTTACATGCTATTGAAAGAGAAATGGCTCGTCGTGCACCTGGAAGGGATGCTCTTAGTACAGCGCGTAAGGAAAAGGATGCATTTGAAATTCAAAGCGGGTTTTTTGAAGGCAAAACTACAGGTACACCATTATGTGCCATGATTAAAAACAGCGACCAGCATTCTAAGGATTATAGTATTTTAAAGGATAAAATGCGTCCTGGTCATGCTGATTATGCAGGCTTTGTACATTATAAGGGCTGCAATGATTATCGTGGTGGAGGAGCATTTTCTGGTCGCCTTACAGCGCCCTTAGTATTTGCAGGTGCCGTTGCTAAGCAGGCCTTGGCTGCATATGGCATTAAGATAGGTGCGCATATTTTACAGATTGCTGATGTAAGAGAAGAGCAATTTAATAATTTAGGAGTTTCTGAAAATGCATTGACTGGCTTGGCTGGTAAAGCATTTCCTGTTCTTAATGATGAAGCAGGTGCTTTAATGCAACAGCGTATCCTACAGGCTAAATCATCTTTAAACAGCGTTGGCGGAATTATAGAGGCTATGGCTATTAATGTTCCTGTTGGTCTTGGTAATCCTTATTTTGATTCTGTTGAGAGTAGATTAAGCCATGCGTTATTTAGTGTGCCTGCTGTTAAAGGTATAGAGTTTGGTGAAGGTTTTGACTTTGCCAAGCTTACTGGCGCTGAGGCCAATGATGAGCTATATTATGATGGTGAGCAGGTAAAGGCATACAGTAACCATAATGGTGGCATTACAGGTGGCATTAGTAATGGTATGCCAATTATTTTTAGAGCTGCTATCAAACCTACTCCCTCCATTGCTAGGGAGCAGCGAACCATTAGCCTGCAGAGTAAGGAAAATACTAAATTAGCAATTGTTGGCAGGCATGATCCATGTATTGTACAGCGTGCGGTGCCTGTTATTGAAGCTGTTGCTGCGTGGACACTTTGGGATTTGCTTTTGGAAAGAAAAAAGTGGTAAGCTATATATTAGTAAAGTAATAGCCAGGAGACTGCTTGATGAGCAGACGGAGGGGAGCATAAAATGCAGCTTGATTTAGAAAAGATTAGAATAGAAATCGATAAGGCTGATAGAGAGCTAGTAAGAGTTTTAGAGAACAGGCTTAATCTTGTCATGCAGGTAGCAGCATACAAGAAAGCTCAGGGATTGCCTGTTAAGGATGTTGTTCGTGAGGCTAAGGTTATTAACAAGGTAGTAGGCTGTTTGGAGAATGATAAATATGCTCCTGCTATGCGCAGTATTATGCGTAGTATCATTGACGCAGCCTGCGAGCTAGAGGAGGCAGAGCTGTCCGAGCCAAGTAATCGTACCTTGAAAATAGGTTGCTTTGGGCCAGAGGGGTCCTTTACTCATCAAGCCTTAGAGGATTATTTTAAGGATAGAAGCTATGAACGTGTTCACTATAATACATTTGAAGAGGTCGTTACTGCGGTAAGTACTGGTACACTAAGCTACGGCGTGCTTCCTATTGAAAATTCTTCTACTGGTGGTATTACTGAGGTTTATGATTTATTAAGACAATATGATTGCTGTATTGTAGGGGAGCAATGCGTAAAGATTGAACAAAATCTTTTGGGATGTAAGGGCGCTACGCTCCAAACTATTAAAAGGGTTTACTCACATCCTCAGGGCTTTAGGCAAAGCAAGGAATTTTTTAAGGACCATCCACAGATGGAACAGCTACCATATTTTAGTACATCTAAAAGCGCAGAGATGGTTGCTGCCAGTCAGGATATAGCATCAGGAGCTGTAGCTGGAAAAATGGCTGCCGATCTTTATGGACTGCAAATTATTGCTCCCAATATTAACTACAATTCTAATAACTATACTCGTTTTGTTGTTATTGCTAAAAATCCAGAGCTAGTACCAGGGGCTGACAAAATCACCTTGATTGTGGCAGTTAAGCACGAGGCAGGTTCTCTATATAAAATGTTGGCCAGCTTTTATCATACAGGTCTTAACATGCTGAATATAGAGTCACGTCCTATCATAGGCAAATCATGGGAATATTTTTTCTATATTGATGTTACAGGAAACGTGAATGATCCTCTCGTAAAGGATTTGTTAGAGGAGGTACGTGAAAAATGTACCTATTGCAAGCTTTTGGGAAACTATCGCGCTTTTGCCACTAGAGAATAGGAGAAAAGTATGAAAAAATATGGTTTATTAGGAGGTAAGCTGGGTCATAGTCTGTCACCGGTTATTCACGAGTCTTTTTTTAAACATATTGGATTAGATGGTAGCTATGAGCTTTTAGAGACAGAGCTGGTTGCTTTGCCACAGCGTATGGAGCAGCTGGCTAGTGAGTTTGTAGGAGTAAATGTTACCATTCCACATAAGCTTAATGTCATTCCTTTTTTAGATGGAGTTGCACAAGAGGCACAGGCAATTGGTGCTGTAAATACTATAAAATTTACAGATGACGGAGCATTTGGCTATAATACTGATTATTTTGGCTTCAAGCGTCTTTTGGAGTATAATAATATTGATGTTAAAGGTAGGTCTGCAGTTGTTTTAGGAAGCGGTGGCGCTGCTAGAGCTGTAGTGAAATGCTTGGCTGATTTGGGCGTAGAAAAACCTTATTTGGTAACTCGGCGAACTGATGAGGTGGATGCTGATTTTCTGCAAATGCTGCCAGAACTAAAAATAATTGGCTATAACGAATTATCACAGTTCAATGGCGACGTACTAATTAATTGCACACCAGTGGGAATGTATCCTAGTGTGGAGGCTTCACCAATTAGTGCAGATATTAGTAAAGCCTTTGAGGCTTCAGTAGATTTGATTTATAATCCTGCAGAGACCTTGTTCTTACGTCAGGCTAGGTTGGCAGGAAAGAAATACGTAAATGGATTGTTTATGCTAGTAGCGCAGGCTGTAGCGGCACAGGAAATATGGCAGGCTGCAACCTATGACAGCAGCTTGATTATAAAGATAATGGATGATATTAATAAAATGCTGCATGCTTAGTAAGTAGCATCTATTTTGCTGAGCATATTACAGCAGGAGGAGTGAAAGCTATGGAGCATAAGAATATTATTTTAATCGGCATGCCTGGAAGTGGCAAAACGACATTTGGCAGAAAGCTTGCAGAAATATTGAAGCGTGATTTTTATGATGCGGATGATGTTTTGGTGGCTAGGGAAAAGCATACTATAAAAGAGCTTTTCGCAGAGGGTGAAAAGTGCTTTCGTGATGCGGAAACTAGGACTTTACAAGAGCTTTCCAAGCTGAACGGTGTTGTTATTGCTACAGGTGGTGGAGCTATCTTGCGTCCTGAAAACATGTCCATGCTTAAGAAAAATGGTGTAGTTATATTCATCAATCGTAGTCCTGATAAAATTTATCACTGCATTAATGATAATTATCGTCCGCTCCTAGCTGATGACAAAATGAAAATATATAATCTTTATGCAGAGCGTAAGGATTTATATCAACGCTATGCTGATTATATTGTTCCTAATAATGGAGATTCTGAGGAAACAATTCATAGGCTGCTTTGTTATTCTCAGGAGGTAATTAAGAGCGAGGGTAATTTTTGTACTATCAATGATTTAATGGGGGATTAATCATATGCGTAGAATTTTAGTTATTAATGGTCCTAATATTAATATGCTGGGAATCCGTGAAAAGAGTATTTATGGACGCCAGGATTATGATAGCCTGTGTGATTATATTAGTTCTGCGGCTAATCGTTTAGGTGTTGATGTGGAGTTATTCCAAAGCAATTATGAAGGAGATATTGTCAATGCTATTCAGCAAGCATATGGCAATTTTGATGGTATAGTTATCAATCCTGCTGCCTTTACTCATTATAGTATTGCTATATTAGATGCACTTAAGGCAGTGAATATTCCTGCTATAGAGGTGCATATCAGCAATATTCATCAAAGAGAGGAATTTCGTCGCCATTCTGTAACTGCTCCTGCCTGCATAGGACAAATTTGTGGCTTAGGCTTTGCTGGTTATGCTTTGGCACTAGAGGCACTTTCTGTGTATAGAGCAGAATAAAATATTCATAAGAAGTATTTAAAGCATGGTAATTTTAGCGATTACCATGCTTTTTTATATATATAAGGCGTCTGTTATACCTGTTTAGGGAGAAAGTACGTTATGTATATAATGTATGCTAGCCTTTAGATATAAAAAATCTCCTAAAGCAGACCGTTCAATTGTCTACTTTAGGAGATTGAGATTATTAGGGATTTTTATTTACTGCAGTCAACACAAGCGCAGGCTACGAAATGGTTGGGTTCAACCTCACGCAGCTTGGGGTTGCCTTGCTTACAGATTTCCTGCGGGCAGTCGCAGCGAGGATAGAAGCGGCATTCATTAGGCAGGTTAATGGGGGAAGTAATTTCGCCCTTAATAACCTGACGCTTGGGCTTTTCCTTACCAACTACGGGCAGAGGAATTGCAGATAATAGAGCCTTGGTATAGGGATGGAGAGGGTTAGAGAAAAGTACATCAGCAGGTGCTTTTTCTACCATTTGTCCCATATACATTACAGCAATATCATCAGAGAAGTATTTTACAACAGAAAGGTCGTGAGTAATAAATACATAGGTCAGACCGTATTTTTCCTGCAGCTCTTTGAGCAGGTTCAGAATTTGCGCCTGAATAGATACATCCAGAGCGGAAACGGGCTCGTCACAGACAATCAGCTTAGGATTCATTGCCAGTGCTCTAGCAATACCAATGCGCTGACGGCGACCGCCATCAAGCTCATGAGGATATACATTGACGTAACGCTCTGCCAGACCAACGGTTTCCATAAGCTCTAAGGTGCGCTTTTCAACAGCAGCCTTATTAGGAAGCAGCTTGTGCTCAATGATAGGCTCGCTGATAAGCTGGCTTACAGTTTCACGAGGGTCAAGAGAGGAGAAGGGGTCTTGGAATACCATCTGCATTTTTTGGCGCAGAGGACGCATTTCCTTACGGCTCAGCTTGGTGATATCCTGACCGTCAAAAATAATGTTGCCGGAGGTAGGCTCAATGAGCTTCAAAATGCATCGACCTGTAGTGGATTTGCCACAGCCAGATTCACCCACAATGCCCAGGGTGCGTCCCTCTTCGATTTTAAAGCTTACACCGTCAACAGCATGCAGCAGGCCGTTGGCAGTAGTAAAGTGTTTCGTAAGGTTTTGTACCTCTAAGATTGTTTTAGCCATTTTGATTTCTCCTTAAAGCAAAGCCTTTTCTTGCGTATGCATGGCAGGCTACAAAATGAGTTTCACTTCCGTCTACAGCTTCCAGCTTAGGTACGGATTTAGAGCATTCTTCTGTAGCATAGGGACAGCGAGGAGAGAATGCACATCCAGGAGGCAGGTCGGAGGGGTCAGGCATGAGGCCTTTAATAGGAACCAGCATTTCACCACGTTCCTTCAGATTAGGTAAGGAGTTAAACAAGCCTTCGGTATAGGGATGGCGCATATTGTTGAAAACATCATTAACGGTGCCTTTTTCTACAATACGGCCAGCATACATAACTGCCATATCGTCACAAACCTCGGCAACAACGCCTAAGCTGTGAGTAATGAGCAGCATAGACATTTCTTTTTTGTTAATGAGCTCCTTCATAAGCTCCAATACCTGTGCTTGAATAGTAACGTCAAGGGCTGTGGTAGGCTCGTCTGCAATGAGCAGCTTGGGGCTGCAGGCCAAAGCAATAGCAATAACTACACGTTGCTTCATACCACCAGAGAATTGGTGAGGATAATCATGAGAGCGAGAGGCTGCAATGCCTACCAGCTGCAGCATTTCCTCGGCCTTTTCCATTGCTTGTTCAGGTGTAAGGTTTTGGTGAAGCTCCAGACTTTCAGCAATTTGCTCGCCAACAGTCATAACAGGGTTTAAAGCAGTCATAGGGTCTTGGAAAATCATAGCAACATCATTGCCACGAACATTTTCCAGTTGATGAGGAGTCATTGTAAGTACATCTTCACCGTCTAGCTTAATGGTACCGCTTTTGATAACACCGGGAGGATTAGGAACAAGGTTCAAAATAGATAAGGCAGTTGTTGTTTTGCCTGCACCGGTTTCGCCTACTAATCCAAGGGTACGTTTTTTGCCGATGGCGATGTCAATGCCATTAACAGCATGTACATCAGCATCTTCTGTTTCGTAATGGACAACAAGGTCCTTAATATCTAAAAGTAAATCTTCCATAGCAGCTATCTCCTATTTCTTCAGCTTAGGATCAAGGGCGTCACGGAGACCGTCGCCTAAAAGGTTTAAGGCAAGAACTGTGAACAGAATTGCCAGACCAGGAATTACGCACATATAGCTGGCATCACGAATGTGACCGCGTCCAGAGGAGAGCAGTGCACCCCATTCAGGAGCAGGTGCGGGAACGCCAATACCCAAAAAGCTCAAAGAGGATGCAGAAATAATCGTGGTACCAATGAGTAGAGTGGTTTGTACGATAATAGGGGACAGGCAGTTAGGCAGAATGTGGCGCAGAATAATCTTCCATGTAGGAAGACCCATAGCATAGGAGGATTCTACGTACTCTAAGTCCCTGATAGTCATTACAGATGCACGAACTATTCTAGCAAAGTTAGTTGCACAGGAAATTGCCAGAGCAATAATAAGGTTTACAGTGCTGGTACCCAGCAGGGATACGATTACAACGGCTTTGAGAATGTTGGGAATAGAATAGAAAATATCAATGCCACGCATGATAATGCTATCCCACCAGCCGCCATAAAAGCCTGCAATGGAGCCTAAAATAGTACCTGCAATAAGGCCTAAGCCTACAGAGCCAATGCCAATTGCCAAAGAGTAACGAGAACCGTATACTACGCGGGCAAAAAGGTCACGACCATATTCATCAGTACCAAACCAGTGCTCTGCTCCAGGCGGGCGCAGCTTAATTGCCAGGTTTTGGCCAATAACATCAGTATTGTAATCAAAAACAAAGGGACTGATGATAGCAGCAATAGTCAATAAAATCAGGAAGGCTGCACCTAAAACAGCGCCCTTGTTCTTCATCAGGCGATGGAGAACCTCCTGAGTCATTGTTCTTCTTTTTCTTATAGTAGTTTTTGCCATCGTTATCACCCCTTCTTGCTGTATTGCGCTTTAATACGGGGATCAAAGAACGCATAAACTAAATCGACAAACAGGTTAATAAGGCACATCAAAATAGAGCACATGATGATGGAGCCAGTAACCATAGGAGTATCACGACGTGTAATAGATTCATATACAAGACGACCGATACCAGGCCAGGAGAATACTGTTTCTGCCAGTACGGAGCCAGTAATAACCAAGGACATTTGCAGGCCGATTGCAGTGATGATAGGAATCAAAGCATTTTTCAGACCATGGCGGAAAATTACACGTTTTTCGCTGCAGCCCTTAGCGCGTGCAGTAGTCATATAGTCCTGACGGAGCACGTCCAGCATAGAGGAGCGGGTAATACGGGTAATTAATGCTGCCAAGCCAAAACCAACGGTTATAGCAGGCAGTACAAGGCTGGACCAGCCCATTTTACCACCAGTCGGGAAAAGTCTCCAGTGCAGGGCAAATACAATAATCAGCATCAAACCAAGCCAGAAGTTAGGCATGGAGGTACCAAACAGAGCAAATACCATGCCTGCGGTATCCTTCCAGGTGTTTTGATGGATTGCAGTATAAATACCCAGGGGAATAGAAACGAGAATAGCGATTACAACAGAGAAACCGCCAAGATAGAGTGTGTTGGGCAGATAGTCCATAAAGGTTTTGAAAACGTCTTTATTGGTAACATAGGATTTACCCATGTCGCCAGTGAGCATACCCTTCATGTAGTTGCCGTATTGAACAATAAACGGATCGTTAAGGCCAAGTTCCTCGCGGATTTTTTCGATTTGGTCAGGAGTTGCGTTATCACCGGCAATCATCAGTGCCGGATCACCTGCGGTCAGGCTCATAGCCCAATAAATCAAAAGGGAGGTGACGAAGATAACCGGAATCAGGGCCAGCAGTCTTTTGATAATGTATTTAATCATAGCTTTTAGTACCTCAGTAAGAGAAAAGCCCCTACATAAAAGAAGAGAGGACCAGGCCTCTCTTCTTTAGTGGGGTTGCAAAATGTTATTGAGCGATATAAGCGTGGCTCCAGTTATGGTTGCCGCCACCATAGAAGCATTGACCCTTCAGGTTCTTATTGTATGCTACAACCAGGTTAGCAATGTACAGAGGAACTTGCGGGGATTCTTCTACCAGGTATTCTTGCAGCTCGATACCGGTCTTCATACGTTTGTCTTGATCCTTCAGAGTAGCAACAGCGTCGATCATAGCGTCTGCTTTAGGATCTGCAAAGTGATGGTAGTTAGAGCCGGAACCGGTGTAGAACAGGTCGCGATATACGAAGTCAACCTTGGAGTCTTCGTTCCATCTCCACAGGAACAGCTTTTGCTTGCCATCCTTGCAGTAGGATTTCAGAGCAGCAGTTTCCATGGGCTCCAGGTTAACCTTAATGCCGATTTGAGCCAGGTTAGCTTGAATAACAGTTGCAATTTGCTCGTAGGGAGCGCCATTTGCATAAGTCAGAGTAGTGGTAATGCCACCGTTAGGATAACCAGCTTCAGCCATCAGCTCTTTAGCACGTTTCAGGTCAAAATCATAACCCTTCATATCGTCATAGAAGCCCCACAGACCACGGTTCAGGATGGTCTTTTGCATGGTGCCTTTGCCGTTCAGAGCAGCATCCAGAACGGATTTTTTGTCGATAGCACAAGCAACTGCTTGACGCAGTTTTTTGTTATCCCAAGGTTTTTGTTCAACGTTAAATGCGAAGTAGAACAGGCGAGTGCCAGGTTGTTCATAAACTTCAACGTTTTTATCTTCTTTTAAGAATTTCAGGTCGTTGATGGGCGGGTTAACGCAAACATCAATTTCGCCTGCTTGTAATGCCATTACGCGAGAAGAAGCTTCGATGATAGGACGGAATTCGATAACTTCAGAAGGACCTGCTGCAAAGTCATGGTCTGCAGGCAGGCTGTTGCCCCAGTAATCTTTAACTTTAACCAGACGGCAGTATTCGCCTTGAACCCAGTTATCGTATTTGTAGGGACCAGTACCGATAAACCAAGGCTCTTTTACGCCATCGTCATAGGCTTTTTTGGATTGGATTGCCAGAGGCAGAGAAGACAGGGATTGGATAAACTCGTTGTTGTAGCTAGCAATTTCAATCTCTACAGTGTAGGGATCTTTAACGGTGCAGCCTACGTAGCCTGCCAGAGCGGATTTAACAACGTTGTCCATAGCCATATCCAGGGTGAACTTAACGTCGTCAGCAGTCATAGGAGTCTTTTTGCCGTCATTGAAGTATACATCCTTACGCAGATGCATGATGATATGGGTATCATCTACAAACTTCCAGTCGGTTGCAAGGCCGGGAACAAAGCGGTCTCCGCCTTTTGCACCATTGTTGAAGTATACCAGGTTTTGGTGGGTGCACTTCAGGATAACATTGTTAGCAGCGTCCTGCTGTTTTTGCAGGTTCAGATTGTTGATGTCTGCGTCAGTACCAATGACTAATTTTTCCTTATGGCCAGCACCGGTGTTTTCGGCTTTATTATCGCCGCCGCCACAGCCAACCAGAGCAAAAATCATCATTACGCTAAATAAGAACGCAAGAATTTTTTTCATCACATATCCTCCTTTGAAGTTTTTTCGATGGCTAAAAATATACTGTACTTATTCCTAATATTATTCAATCCGTCCTAAAATGACATTAACAATAATCAGTATTTTTAGCCATTGTTTTACCTTATTATTTTAACATTTTTGTCACCTTTATTTCAATTAAAAAAAAACAAAATTTAACACTTTTGTGTAAACCTATGATAAGCGTGTATATCGTACATTTAATGATGTTTTTTATTTATGAAAAGGGAAGAAATAAAAATGTACCATTATTTACATAAAACTGGCATTGTTTAGTGTAAAAACACAAAAAGTTAGTATTTTTGGTAGAAAATTCAAAAAAAGTTTGAAATTTACTGCTTTATAGGCTATTATAGTAACATGTTGCTTGAAGCACACTGTAAATTTTGTGTTTTACAGAGTATAAATGCTGTTGCAAAATGACAATGTCCTTCAACGACAAACTAAAATGCGCGGAAATGCCGCGGAATTCTGTGAAAAGGAGGATTAAAATGGGTAATTTTATGAAAAGCCTGCCAATGCGCCTTTTGTTTGGCGTAATTATTGGTATCGGCGTGGGCCTTATGGCCGGAGAGTCTTTGATGCAGGTGATTTTAACATGTAAAAGCTTAATGGGAAGCTTGATTATGTTCTGTGTACCTTTGATTATTATTGGTTTCATTGCTCCGTCCATTACAAGATTGGGCCAAAATGCTAGCACTATGCTCAGAGTTGCAGTAATTATTGCATATCTTTCTTCTGTTGGCGCAGCATTCTTCTCTACTGCAGCAGGCTATACATTGATTCCCTTTTTAAATATTACGCCTACTGTTGATGGCCTGCGTGAGCTGCCTAAGCTGCTCTTCGTACTGAACATTGACCCTATTATGAGTGTTATGAGTGCCCTTGTTCTCTCTATTCTTCTCGGTTTGGCTGCTGCCTGGACTAAGGCTGCTACTATTACCAAATGCTTGGAAGAATTCCAGCAAATTGTACTTGCTATTGTAACTAAGGTTGTTATTACTCTTTTACCTTTGTTCATTGCCTGCACCTTCAGTGGTCTGGCATATGAGGGAACCATTACTAAGCAGCTGCCAGTATTCCTGATGGTTGTAGTAATCGTAATGATTGGTCACTACATTTGGCTTGCTTTGCTTTATCTTCTGGCTGGTCTTTACTCTGGCACTAACCCGGGTGAGGTTCTTAAGCACTATTGGCCTGCCTATATTACTGCTGTTGGCACCATGTCCTCTGCAGCTACCTTGGCAGTTGCTTTAAAATGTGCACATAAGGCAAAAAACTTGCGTAAGGACTTAGTAAACTTTGGTATTCCTCTGTTTGCTAATATTCATTTGTGTGGTAGCGTTCTGACAGAGGTATTCTTTGTAATGGTAGTATCTCAGGTTCTTTACGGAACCTTGCCTGAATTTGGCACGATGGTTCTGTTCTGCGTACTGCTTGGCATTTTTGCTATTGGTGCTCCTGGCGTTCCTGGTGGTACTGTTATGGCCTCTCTTGGTCTGATTATCAGCGTACTGGGCTTTGATGCTACTGGTACTGCTCTTATGCTTACTATTTTCGCTCTGCAGGATAGCTTTGGTACTGCCTGCAACGTAACTGGCGACGGTGCGTTGACCTTAATGCTGACAGGCTATGCTAAGCGTAATAATATTAAAGAAGTTCATGATGTTAATGTGCTGTAATTAATAAAATTTAGATTTTGACAACCATCGGCTAAGGTCGGTGGTTGTTTTTTTATGGAAAATTTGTTGGCTTGCAATAATTTGCCTTATAGTATAGAAGAGGTTATAATAATAAATGCCTCATGGAATTGGCCGTGAGGGTTATAGGGATATCTGCTCCGTAGCCTTTTTGCTTGGTGCGGCTATCCATATAAGATAAAATTAGTTCTAGCCTTGCCTAGGCTGGAATAAGGCAGAGGTCGGATTTAGAAATAAGTTCGGTCCATTTAAGTTATACCTGTGATCAGAGAGGATGTCTGCCGGTCCGTATACTTATGTATATTCGGTCGCAGGTTTTTGCTTTTTTAGGAGTAAAAATGAGTACAATAAATACATATACACATTTCGATAAAAAGAAACAATACGCTGCTTATAAAAAGCTTGTTGCCAATCCGCTATGGGTGAAATCCCATGGCTTTTTTCCTTTTATACATTTTCAGGAGACACTTAATAAATTTGTTCTTGGTGATGATAATAAAAGACATATTAAGAGTAAGGTGCGAGAACTTCACTGTTCGGCTCATATAGACCGGTTTATTTATCAATATTACAGTGGACTGTTAAATGATAAATATAATGTAGCGGCTGAAAAGCTAGGCGTAGGTAGGGTCGCTTCTGCATATAGGAATTGCTTTAAGGGCAAGAACAATATTCATTTTGCCAAGGAGGCGTTTGAGTTTATTGTTAGTTGTGGTTCTGCCTTTGTTTACGCAGGTGATTTTTCTAAGTTTTTTGACAACCTTGACCATAAATATCTTAAAAAACAGTTAAAGGCTGTTAACGAGGATGGCAGACTTGATGATGCAGAATATGCTATCTTTAAGAATATGACCCGTTTTACCTACATAGATATAGATGATATTGTTAAAGTAAAAGGTGAAAAATCTTGGAAGCTGCAGGATTTGGAACAATATTTTGATTCTAAGGAATTTCGCAGTTTTAAGAAAAAGTATCTCAAAAAGCATGATAAAGAATATGGTATACCTCAGGGTGCTGCCATTAGTTCCGTTTATGCTAATATCTATATGCTAAACTTTGACAAGGCTATGGATGAGCTGGCAAAAAGATATGACGGTATGTATAGAAGGTACTGTGATGATATTATTTTTATTGTGCCTATAAATAAGGAGAATTTTTTCACAGCTAAGCATGAAGAAATCCTGAAAGCTATTAATGATATCAAGGAAAATGTTCCAGGACTTATCCTGAATACTGAAAAAAGTGAGCAGTATTATTATGGTAACGGAGTCATTAAAAGGATTGATAAAATAGATAGTGATAAATGTAGCTTTTTGAGCTATTTAGGATTTGATTTTGATGGTAAGAAGGTAGTAATTAGAGGTAAGAGCCTCTTTAAATATTATTATCGTGCTTATCGCAAGGTTGCCAAGATACGCAGCTACAAGGAAAATAAGTTAGAACAGGCCTATGTCACAGGTAAGAAGGCCTTGTATAAGGGGTATACCCATTTAGGTGCCTTTAGCAATAGAAATAAGCATGGTAATTTTCTTACATATGCGTATAAGTCTCATAAAATTTTTGGCAAAAGTACAGTTCTTGAAAGCGGCATTCGCAGTCAGGTAAGACGTCACTGGCATAAAATTGAAAACAGACTGAAGGCTAAATAAAACGTAAATGCTAAATAGGTGTGAACAGACATAATAAAAGCTGTTTGCACCTATTTTTTATGGTCTAAGCCTATGGTCTGGCTCCTTCCTCCCTTTATTTATAAAGGAAAATATTATATAATAAAGGGTACGTTGTTGGTTTAAGGCTTACAGTAGAATTTGCAATTAATTTGCAAATTCTGAGTCATTGAGTAGGCTTTCTGCCTTGCGTCTTAAGAAAAAAGCTTTTATAATAATACTAGAGAATTCATAGTAAAATTAAGGGAATTAAAATTCCGCAGCGGCGGAAGTGATTGGAGGATATAATGGCTGAACAATTATTACAGGTGCAGGGTTTGCAGGTAAATGTTGAAGATAAGCAAATTCTGCATAGCATAGATTTAGATATTGCACCTGGTGAAACTCATGTATTGATGGGACCTAATGGTGCTGGCAAGTCTACATTAGGCTATGCACTAATGGGTAATCCTAAATACACCATCAAGGGTGGTAAAATTTTATTTGACGGCGAGGATATTACCGATATGTCCGTTGATAAACGTGCTAAGGCAGGTTTATTCCTGTCCTTCCAAAATCCTTTAGAGGTACCTGGTATTTCTCTGAGCAGCTTTTTAAAGACTGCTTTAGAGCAGCAACGCGGTGTGCGTATTAAAGCTTGGGATTTCCGTAAGGAGCTGAAGCAGGCTATGGCACTTTTGCAAATGGATAACAAATACGCAGAGCGTGACCTCAATATGGGCTTTAGTGGTGGCGAAAAGAAAAAGGCAGAGATTTTGCAGCTTTTGATGCTCAATCCTAAACTGGCTATTTTGGATGAAACTGATAGCGGCCTTGATGTTGACGCTGTAAAGATTGTTTCTCAAGGTATTAAAACATTCCAAGAGCATCGTAATGGTGCTTTACTTATTATCACCCATAATACCAAGATTTTAGAAGCACTTCATGTTGACAAAACACACATTTTAGCTCATGGAAGCATTATTAAGAATGCTGGTCCGGAGCTTGTAGAAGAAATTAGCAAGAACGGCTTTGAGCAGTTTTTACAAAAATAAAAATCTGCAATGGTGAACCTTGCAGTAACTACGGAGAACTTATAAATGGAAGAAAAAACATATGTTGAAGATATAAATCGCAGTATGTATGATTTCCATAAGGATGAAAATAATGATTATCGTATTCAGGAGGGCTTGACTGCAGATATTGTTAATCAGCTGTCTGCTGAAAAACATGACCCTGAATGGATGCGTCAATTTCGTTTAAAATCCTTAGAAATCTATAACAATCTGCAAATGCCTCAATGGGGTCCCTCTATTGAAGGCCTTGACATGGATAATATTGTTACCTATGTGCGTCCTAATACTCAAATGAAGGAAAGCTGGGAGGACGTTCCGGAGGATATTAAGGACACCTTTGAACGCCTTGGTATTCCGCAGGCTGAGCAGGCATCCTTAGCTGGTGTTGGTGCTCAATATGATTCTGAGGTGGTTTACCATAATGTGCGCAAGGAGGTTGCAGAGCAGGGCGTTGTTTATACTGACTTTGAAAGCGCCTTAAATGGCCCCTATGCTGACATGGTTAAGGAACACTTTATGAAGCTGGTTCCGCCTACTGATCATAAATTTGCGGCTTTACACGGTGCAGTGTGGTCCGGTGGCTCCTTTGTCTATGTTCCTAAAGGTGTAAAGGTAGAAATTCCTCTGCAGTCATATTTCCGCTTAAATGCTGCTGGCGCAGGTCAATTTGAGCATACCTTGATTATTGTTGATGATGGCGCAGAGCTACACTTTATTGAAGGCTGTTCTGCTCCCAAGCATAATGTGGCCAATCTGCACGCAGGCTGTGTAGAGCTTTTTGTTGGTAAAAACGCTAAGCTGCGTTATTCTACTATCGAAAATTGGTCCAAGAATATGTATAATCTGAATACTAAACGTGCCTTGGTACAAGAGGGTGGAACTATTGAATGGGTTTCTGGCTCTTTTGGCTCACACGTTTCTTATCTTTATCCTATGAGTGTATTAAATGGTGAGGGTGCTCATTCTGAGTTTACAGGTGTAACCTTTGCTGGTAAGGGTCAAAATCTTGATACTGGCTGCAAGGTTGTTTTAAATGCACCTAAGACTTCCTCTTTCGTAAATACTCGCTCTATTTCTAAGAGTGGCGGCACTAGCACCTTCCGTAGCTCTGTTGTAGTTACTAAAAATGCTAAGGGTGCTAAATCCGCTACTAACTGTGAAAGCCTGATGCTGGACAGTATTTCTCGTTCTGATACTATTCCAGCTATTGATGTACGTACTAGTGATGCTGATGTGGGTCATGAAGCTAAAATTGGACGCATTAGTGATGATGCAGTATTCTATCTGATGTCTAGAGGTATTAGTGAGGCAGAGGCTAGAGCTATGATTGTTAGTGGCTTTGCTGATAATGTTTCTAAGGAGCTGCCTTTGGAATATGCAGTTGAAATGAATAATTTAATCAGATTGGAAATGCAGGGCAGCATTGGCTAATGCTGTGCTGATATAAGGAGATAATAATGCAGCAAATAGATATGACTGTTAACAGGCTGCCTGCACCAACCTGGAACAGATTGAAAATGAATGAAAGCAAGCTGACCGATGTTGCAGTAAGCGGTAGCTGTGAGCCCAAGGTGGCGCTGCAGGGGAGTGTTTGCTTGAATAAGAGCACTGGTGGCAGTGTAATAGGTAAAAACTGCTGCTCTTGTGCCAACAGCACCAATTGCTCTGTACATGGCTTTAACTTTAGTGCTGTAGCTACTGGTATGGGCCAGGATATGGAGAAGCTAGGTCAGCCTCAAGCGCTGCGTCTTGTAGCAGATGCACAGGCCAAAAGTACTGCTTCTATAACCTTGCGCTATAACGATGGCGATAATTTTTACAACAAGGTAGAAATTGAAGCTAAGGAAGGTGCAGATATTACTGTTATTATGACCTATATTTCTACTGCTGTTGCAGCAGGAACAGCAGCTGTACAGACCAAGGTTATTGCTGCTAAGGGTGCTAAGGTAAAATTAGTACAGGTACAGCTTTTAGGTCAGGATTTCTTACATTTAAATGATGTTGGCTGTGAGCTGGCAGAGGATGCAGGCTTTGATGTTTTGCAGCTTCAACTAGGTGGAAGCAAGCTCTACAATGGTGTACGCACCGCTTTAAATGGTGATAATGCCGATTTTAATGCGGCTATTGGCTACTATGGTCGTCAAGGTCAGCACTTGGATATGAATTTTATTGCTGATCATTTTGGCAAGAAAACAACCTGCGATATGACTGCTGATGGCGTTTTGAAGGATGGTGCCTTCAAGATTTATCGTGGTACTATTGATTTCAAAAATGGCAGCTCTGGAGCTATTGGCTCCGAGCATGAAAGTGTTCTGATGCTTACTGATGATGTTGTGAACCAAACAATTCCTTTGATTTTGTGCAGTGAAGAGGATGTTCAGGGTACTCATGGTGCAAGCATTGGTAAGCTTGATGAGGATTTATTATTCTATCTGTGCAGCCGTGGTTTTAACGAGCATGAGGCTGTAGATATGATGGCTAAGGCCAAGATTGAGTCCTTATGCCGTAAAATTGATGACGAAGATACTGTTCAATTAGTTGAACGATATTTGGAAGGAGTGATTGCTGATGCAGAATGAAGCTGAAATCTTAGCTATTGATTTCAAAAAGGACTTTCCTCTGCTGGCAGGCAAGGATATTGCTTATTTAGATAATTCAGCAACATCTCAACGTCCTCAATGTGTAATTGATGCTATGGAGAAGTTTTATCTCCATCACAATGCTAATCCCTTGCGTGGCTTGTATCAGCTTGCTATGGAGGCAACTGATATTTATGAGGATGCTCGCATCGCAGTACAAAAATTTATTAATGCAAAACGTATGGAAGAAATTATCTTTACTCGTAATGCTTCCGAAAGCCTTAATTTAATTGCGTACAGCTATGGTTTACACAACTTAAAGCCTGGTGATGAAATCGTTACTACGATTATGGAGCATCACAGCAATATGCTGCCCTGGCGTATGGTAGCAGCAGCTACTGGCGCTGTAGTTAAATATATTGATTGTGATGAGGATGGCTATGTTTCTGAAGAGGTTATTGAAAAGGCAATTACTGAAAAAACTAAGATTGCGGCTATGGCGCAAATTGGCAACGTAATTGGCCGTTTAAACCCTATAGAAAAGCTTATTGCTCGTGCACATGAGGTGGGAGCTGTTGCAGTTATTGATGGTGCTCAAAGCGCTCCTCATATGGCTGTTGATGTACAGAAGCTGGATGCAGATTTCTTTGTGTTCAGTGGTCATAAAATGCTTGGTCCTATGGGCATAGGTGTGCTTTATGGCAAGCGTAAGCTGTTGAATGCTATGCCTCCTTTCCTTCATGGTGGCGAAATGATTAGTATTGTTAGCCGTGATGGTCAGGAATATGCTCCGCTGCCGCACAAATTTGAAGCTGGCACTGTAAATGCTGGTGGCGCAGCTGGCTTGGCTGCAGCTATTGCATATATCAACAAAGTTGGCTTTGACGTTATTGAAGCTCGTGAAGAGGCCTTGACTAAGCTGTGCTTTGAGGGAATGAAAAAGATTCCTGGCATTAATATTATTGGCGGTAAAACTGCAGAGGAGCATAAGGGTATCATAACCTTTACCGTAGATGGTGTGCATCCTCATGATATTGCAGCCATTCTTGATGCTGACGGAGTAAATATTCGCGCTGGAAACCACTGTGCTCAGCCCTTGCTGGACCATTTGGGAACAGGTGCTACTGCGCGTGTAAGTATGGCCTTCTATAACACTAAAGAGGATGTAGAAAAATTCTTGGTTAGCGTTGCTAGCTTAAGGGAGAGAATGGGCTATGACAGATAATAGAAGCTTTTATAATGAAATTTTGATTGACCATAATTTACACCCCGGCCATAAGCATGACCTGCCTGATGCTGACATGGAAATGCGTGGGTATAACCCTACCTGTGGTGATGACATTACTATGAAGCTGAAGGTAAAGGATGGCGTTATTGTTGAAGGTGCTTTCCAAGGCAGTGGCTGTGCAATCAGTCAGGCTTCCGCTGATATGATGCTTGACCTTGTTATTGGCAAAACTCAGGAGGAGGCACTGCGCCTTTCTGATATTTTCCTGCGTATGATTAAAGGCACTGCAAATGAAGACGAAATCGAAGAGCTGGAAGAAGCAGCTTCTTTGCAGGATGTTTCTCACATGCCTGCTCGTGTAAAATGTGCTGTTCTTGGTTGGCATACCATGGAGCGCATGTTTGACGAGGATGAAGACTAAAAAATTGTAGCGTGATGACCTAATGGTTATCACGCTATTTTTATGTAAAAAACAATAATATGCGTTTTATACAAAAAGAATGATATGAATTATATAGATGTATGTTAATAGTAAATAAAAAGCTTGCCATTAAGATAGTTTGGCGATGAGTAAGGAGTATATGTAGTAAAATATTGCTCTAGCTTCCTTTTCAATTTCAAAAAAGGATTTAGGGCGAGTGTTGTAGAATATAATACAGTATAAAAATAGTACGCTATGATGAGCTGCTTTATAAAATACTATGATAAGGAGCGTGATTACATGTCTAAAAGAGTTGTAATTATTGGCGGCGTTGCTACTGGTATGAAAACAGCTTCCCGTCTTCGTCGTCGTGATAAGGATGCTGAAATCATTGTTTTGGAGCGTGGTCCTCAGCTGAGCTATGGTGCCTGTGGATTTCCGTACTTTATTAGTGGCGAGGTAAAAAGCTTTGATAGCTTTGACCATACTCCTCAGGGAGTTGCCCGCGATAGTGAATTTTTCCGTAAGGTAAAGGGGATTGATGCTCGCGTTGGCTGTAATGTGACCGCTATTAATAGAGCTGACAAAACTGTTACCTATGTTGAAAATGGTGAAGAGAAAACCTTGTCCTACGATGTGCTTGTTTTAGGAACGGGCTCTACTCCTGTAAAGCTGCCGTTGCCTAATGCTGATGCAGCAGGTATTCATAGCTTTTGGTTCCCTTGGGACGTAAAGGCTGTGGATAATGAGATTAGAGAGCGCAAGGTTACTGATGCTGTAATCATTGGTGCTGGCTTTATTGGTATGGAGCTGGCCGAGGCTATGAAAAATCGTGGTCTTAATGTAAGCATTGTAGAGATGCAGGATCGTCTGCTACCGCAAATGCTGGATAAGGAAATGTCTGATTTATTAAAGAGAGATATCAGAAAGTTTGGCCTTAATCTGCATTTGGAAGAAAAAACCGTTGGTTTTACTGTAGAAAATGGCATTGTTACAGGCGTAGAAACTGATAAAGGTATTATTCCTGCTCAATTAGTTGTTGTTGCAGTTGGCGTTCGTCCCAACGTTGAGCTGGCAAGAGCAGCAGGCCTAGAGATTGGACCTACTGGCTGTATTGCCGTTAACGAATATCTGCAAACAAGTGATGAGAACATCTATGCAGGTGGTGACTGTGCAGAAAATACCCATCGCGTAACTGGTGGCAAGGTGTTTACTCCTATGGGCTCTACCGCTAATAAGCATGGCAGAGTAATTGCTGACAATATTTGTGGTGATAAGGTTAAGTATCCTGGCGTGTTAGGAACCGGCATCTGCCGTATTTTTGGCGTACAGGCTGGCAGCACTGGTCTTAACGAGCGTGGAGCTGAGGCTGCAGGCTTTAAATTCAAGACAGTTGTTACTCCTGGCAGTGACCGCTTAGGCTATATGCCTGGTGTAGGCAGTCTGGTAATTAAGCTTATTGCTGAGGAAGGTACTGAACGCGTTTTGGGTGTGCAGGCTGTAGGTGCTAGCGCTGATAAGCGTATTGATACTATGGTAGCTGCTATTTCCATGGGTGCAACCTTAGAGGATTTATCAAACTTTGATATTGCTTATGCACCGCCTTTTAATGGTCCTATTGACAACATTTCCACAGCTGCTAATGTCCTGCACAATATCATGACTGAACAAATGCATGGTATTAATCCTAAGGATTTCGAAGAGCTGCGTAAAAGCGGAGAGGATTTCCTTTTTGTAGATGTTCGTACCTGTGGGGAGTTCAGCAGAAACTGTATTGCTGATATCAAAAACAGAGTAAATATGCCTTTAGATCAAATTCGTGAGCATTGCTGTGAGCTTTGCGACAAGGATAGAAAGGTTATTACTTCCTGTCAAATTGATTTACGTGGCTATGAGGCAGAGGTAATGCTTCGTGCTAATGGCTTTAAAAATGTATTCAGTCTTGAAGGCGGTATGAGCGCATGGCCCTATGGAACTGAATGTATTAATAAAAAATAGTCTCGTTAAATTTTACTAATATAAATATTGATATTGGTAAGCTAAAAAGGAGGCAGTGACATGAGTGAATTTGTTGAACGTATTGGTATGGCGGCAGGTAATAACTTTAAATCAGGCTTTAATTGCAGTGAAGCAATTGTGGAAACCTTCCGTAAGGAATGTGGCGTGGATATTGATGATAACGCCTTTCGTCTGTGCTCTGGCTTTGGTGGTGGTATGGGACATGCTGCTGATGTTTGTGGTGCTTTAGTTGGTTGCATTATGGTCATTAGTACCCTGGCAGGACGTAATCATCCCTCTGAAAAACCATTGGGAGAAATTTATCCTATTTCCAAAGAGTTTCATGACCGTTTTGCAGAAGCTTTTGGCTCTACAAAATGCTGTGATTTGATGCCATATGAGTTTGATACTCGTGATCACTTGAAAAATTGTCTCAAGCTTACAAATAGAGTTGCTCAGCTTTTGGCTACATTCCTGGTAGAAAAGGGATTTATTAAGGAAAAATAATAGATAAGCGTCTTAAAAGCGTAAAGCTTTTTACAAAAGAGAAGGTGCACAGGCGAAAATTGCGTACAAAAGTAGCTTTTGCTTGTGCATTTTCTGTAACGATGCTACAATTAAAGAACGTTATATTACAAAAACTATATAAGATAAAAGATTGAGGGTGTTGAATATGAAATTTGCTAAACGTATGGAGCGTATGCAAGCTTCTGAAATCCGTGAGCTGTTGAAGCTTACTGCTAAACCGGATATTATTTCCTTTGCTGGTGGTCTGCCTGCACCGGAGCTGTTTCCTGTAGAAGAAATCGCTAAGGTTTCTCATGATTTGGTGCTCAAGGAAGGTCGTCAACTGCTGCAATACGCAACTACAGAAGGTCGTCCTACCCTTCGTGCTAAAATTGCTAAACGCATGGCAGATAAATACAATACTAAGGTTGACCCTGATGATATTCTGATTACCACTGGTTCTCAACAATGCTTAGATTTTGTAGGTAAGCTGTTCTTGGATCCTGATGATGTTGTACTGTGCGAAAGCCCGTCCTATCTTGGTGCATTGAACGCTTTCAATGCTTATCAACCTAAATTTGTTGAGGTTCCTACCGATAATGGCGGTCTGATTCCTGAAGAACTTGATAAAATTTTGGAAACTACCCCTAACTGTAAATTTATCTATGTAATTCCTGACTTCCAAAACCCGACCGGTCGTACCTGGTCCATGGAACGTCGCCAAAAATTCATGGAAGTTGTTAACAAGCACAATCTGCCCGTAGTTGAAGATAATCCGTATGGTGAGCTTCGCTATGAAGGTGAAATTCTTCCTTCCTTGAAATCCTTAGATACCAAAGGCTTAGTAATGTTCCTTGGTACCTTCTCTAAGATTTTCTGCCCAGGCCTTCGTCTTGGCTGGGTTGCTGCAGAGCATAGCCTGCTGACCGAGTTTGTTAAGATTAAACAAAGTGCTGACCTGCATACTTCCAACTTTGACCAAGGTGTGGCAGATGCTTATATGGATGCTTATGATTTAGATGAGCACGTTAAAGAAATTGTTAAGCTGTACAAGCATCGTCGTGATTTAATTCTTAAATCTATGGAAGAATATTTCCCTGCTGGCACTGAATGGACTCATCCTGAAGGTGGTCTGTTCCTGTGGCTGACCTTCCCTGAAGGCGTAAGTGCTCGTAAGGTATTTACCAAATGCATTGAGATGAAGGTTGCAGGCGTTATTGGTGATGCATTCTATCCCAACCAAAAAACTGACCGCAGCATGCGTATCAACTACTCCAACATGCCGGATGACCGCATTGTTGAAGGCATTAAACGTATGGCTAAGGCTATTGAGGAATGCATGTAATTTTATAAGTGCAAAAAAATTAAGGGACTGCCTAGGCAGTCCCTTTTTACATTGAAGGAGAAGATGTTATCATTTTTGAATGATTACATATAAAGGTAATAAGTAGTGATATTTTTCTTGTTTAGAAAGGAAATTCTTTTTCAGGGTCTAAGGCTTCGCCCATAGAGTCATAGCTACTTGGTTGATTTTTAGGAGCCGCACTGAAGGAGCTGTTGCTTGGCGGTGTAGAGCTAAAGGGACGAGTAGTGGGGGAGTCGCTACGTTTTTCTATGTATTCGGAGCGGTCTGCAATTACCTCGGTGGTGTATCGTTTAGTACCATCTTTTGCTATGTAGCTGCTAGTTTGAATGCTGCCCTCAACAAGTAGGCGCTGTCCTTTAGTAACGGTGTTACCAAGACGCTCTGCCTGTTTGCCCCAAACTACTACAGGAATAAAATCAGCTTCGCGTTGTCCGTCTTGGTTCGTAAACGTGCGGTCTATTGCTAAGGTGAATTGGCAGACAACTCTGCCTGTAGGGGTATAGCGTACTTCGGGATCTCGGGTAAGTCTACCCATTAAAACTACTTTGTTCATATTTTCCTCCTATTGTTTGTAATATTATTAATAGTTTAGTTGGCTTTAGATAGTAATGACTATACATATCTGTAAGCAACATTATGAGCTTGAAAAATTTCTTCCTGGATAATTGTGTAGCAAGTTTGATAACTACATTAAAAAGATTGCTAGTATTATGTTTGGAGTCATTTTTCGTGGTCATTTAGTAGTTCGTTGATGTAGTTGTTTAAGTGATAACTTCTATAATAAGTTTACCATCTATAAATAAGCCTATTTGGCAAAAAGCCTGCAAACAAAAATATTTGCAGGCTTTTGTTTAAACTTTTTTAATTTTATTTGTGAAGGCGTATAATCCACATCCTAAGATATGTATGAGTCATAGTAAATATATCTTGATTACTGCCAAGTGCAACGGCAAGCTCTTCTGAAGAAAATAATCCTGCTGCTGCAAAATAGTGGAAAAAAGAAGTGTCAAATAAAAAGTATTAGTAAAGATTTTATTGGCTGTATCAATATCTCTTCTGCCTTTGGCGATGGAATAACGCACGCCGCCACCCATGCCTATCATTAGACCAATGCCGTTTAAAAGGCAAAATACAGGAAAGGCTAAATTAAGTGCAGCTAATCCATTAGCGCCAAGGCTTGCTGCAATAAAGAAGGTATCTGCTAGGGTATAGCAGGAATAGGCCATTTGTCCTAAGATATTTTGAGAAACGTAACGAATAAAATCACTTTTGATAGAATTTGTTTTCAATATTAATTAAACTCCTAAAAATGATTTATTAGTGTAAAGCTAATCTAACGTAGTTATAGCTTGTATTGATAATATAAAGGCACAAAAAAAGCCCGTACACAAAATAGCCTTTGTGTACGGACGCGTTTCAAACCGATAGTTTTTTATAAGCTGGTGCTTTTATTTAATTTTTACATCGCCTTTTATTACTCTATTAAAGATGATATAAAGGACTTCTGCAGACTCATCCGAGTATTTAAACATAACATCACCATTTTTAGTGTGATATGTAACCATATTCATACCGTCAAAGTCGGCTCCGGTAATATCGGATAATGCAACTGCTTTAGTAAGTTTTTGACCTAAGTAAATGATACGCTCAGTAGTCAGGAAGAAATAGCCAAGCTCTAAAAGTACGTTGGTTTCTTCTTTAATTGTGGGATGCTGAATATGGTCACCTTGGAATGATACCGTTTCATCTATACGGAACTTACGGGTAAGCTCGTAATAGTTATCCTCTGTTTCAATTACCTTATGCTCACAAAGACCACAGTTTGCATATACTAAGCATTTTTCGCCTTTTCCCAAGGGGATGTTTACTTCCATAGGTTGAACATCATGGTTTTCTGCATTCCACAGGCTACGGTATTGGTCTAAGGCATTTTCAATATTATTTTTAAACTCGTAGGGAACATCTAGCTTTTCGCAGTCGCTGCGGAGTTCAGCCTCTTGTTCAGGAGTATAGCGGCGAGTAGAGCTAATTTCTTCAAATTTAAGATTAAAATAATCTTGGAATACTTGTTTACGTACAGAAAGTCCATCCTCGTAATCGTAGCCCAAGATGGCATTGATTTCGTTAATGGTAAGCTTTTCGGTGCCTTCTAAAATAGCACGGCAACGAACAAAATAAGCAGCTGTTTTAGCACCCTTATCTGCCATTTTTACTAAGTGTGGAGGCAGTTCTAATACCTCAGCTAAATGTTTGCCTTGTGCAAATAATGCATCGTCAGTGGTCATGGCTTCAGTATAGATAACGTCTGCTAGCTTGCGATAAATTCCACTACGTTGGTTAAGGCTTTGTTCATCAAATTTAGCGCCCCAGCTTTTCAGAGCTTCTTTAACCTTGTCAGAGGTCAGCTCTTGAGCAGTTTGAGCGTCTGCTAAAATATTATTAATTTCCTTCCAAGCATTTTCAGTAGGTTTACCGCTGAACATTTTAGAGAAGAAGCTGCAGGCTTCCAGTTCTTGTTTAATATAAGGCTTCAATTTGCCACATCCTTTG
>USBG01000005.1 GCA_900552855.1 uncultured Phascolarctobacterium sp.
TGCAGAACCGCCCGCAGAGTCACCTTCGACTAAGTAAATCTCAGTTTCCTCAACCTTACGGCTCTTACAGTCAGCTAGCTTGCCAGGCAAACCGCCCAAATCCATAGCATTTTTACGTCTAGTCAGCTCCTTAGCCTTACGAGCTGCAATACGAGAACGAGCTGCAAGAATTGCCTTATCTACGATTTTTTTAGCAACAGAGGGATTTTCCTCCATAAATTCAGCCAAAGCATCACCAACAAGATTATCTACAATGGGCATAACCTCGCTGTTGCCCAGCTTAATCTTGGTCTGGCTTTCAAATTGAGGATTAGGAACCTTTAAGCTCAATACAGCAGTTAAGCCCTCACGTACGTCCTCACCGCTTAAGGCATCCTCATTTTCCTTCAGGAAATTACCTTTACGAGCATAGTTGTTGATGGTACGAGTCAATGCCTTACGCAAGCCACTTAAATGAGTACCACCTTCTTCGGTGTTAATATTATTGACATAGGTAAAAATATTCTCGTTATAGGTATCGCAGTATTGCATAGCCAATTCAACGATAATATTATTCTTGTCACCCTCTAAATAAATAGGCTTATCGTTAATACGTTCCTTGTTTTTATTAACAAATTCAACAAACTCAATTAAGCCACCAGCAAAATGGAAGGTTTCACTCTTACCCTCAGGACGCTCATCACTCAGGCTAATAGTAATACCCTTATTCAAGAAGGCCAGCTCGCGAATACGCAGGCGCAGGGTTTCATAGCTATATACAGTTTCAGTAAAAATAGTAGCATCGGGCTTGAAGTGCACCTTAGTACCAGTAGCCTCAGCCTCACCTAGCTCATGAAGAGGAACTACAGTTTTACCCTTGGCAAACTCAATGCTATAGCGTTTACCACCACGGCAAACCTCAACCTCCATATGCTCACTTAATGCGTTAACACAGGTTACACCTACACCGTGCAAGCCACCGGAAACCTTATAGCCGCCATCACCAAATTTACCACCAGCATGAAGAACGGTCATAATAACCTCAACAGCAGGCTTCTTTTCCTTCTTCATCATGTCAACAGGAATACCGCGGCCATTATCAACAACAGTAATACTGTTATCAGCATGAATTGTAACCTTAATTTCGCTACAATGACCAGCCAACGCCTCATCAATACTGTTATCCACTACCTCATACACCAAATGGTGCAGACCGCGGGCAGAGGTACTACCGATATACATGGCAGGCCTTGTACGAACTGCCTCTAAGCCCTCCAGAACGTGAATCTGGTCGGCATTATAATTGCCATTAACGGCAGTTGCTTCTTCAATCTTAATATCTGTGGCCATATTTACCTCCGTTTGCAAAAATTAGTAATTATTATAGACAGCGTCTGCGAGAAAACCATCGCAAGCGCGTTTTTTTAAAGTTATAGAAGAAATGGAGGACAAATAAACAGTATCCTCTGTCAATATACAGCTTGCATACACATTACCAACAGTAACATCAACAAGCTTATATTTGTCCAAATTACTCTTAACATAATCATTTAAAATACTGGTTTGGGGACTGCGAATGTTGAAAATAGCAATAATTTCACTATTTTTCACCATACAATCTGCTCCTAGATGGAGATACACTCTGATCCCTCCGTAAATACTCTAAAGCATTATTATAAAGCCTTACATCAATATCATCAGGCTCTTTTTCTGTCAATAGCATTACTGCCATAAGACAATCAGTCTCATCTGCATAACCAAGACGCACCTTTTCAAAGTAACGGTTTTTTATTCCGTCCTTAACGGCAGTGAATAATATTTTATCACATTTATAGTATTTTAGACACTCATCGTAGGTTAACCAGGGTCTTATTAAAATCAGCTCTCCCAGTTTATGCCTAAGCTCGTCCTTGGCTTCTCTTTCGCAGCCACCACAAATAGTCAATCTGCTATCCATGTTAGCGCCACACCTAGGACATTTAGTATATGTCGTTTCAGGCACTATCTGCTCCTGCTCAGCCTTTTTTTCTAGCTTTCGCAGCTGACCACCTGATTGAAAATAAACCTTTTTAACAATCCTGCGACCTAAAAGATAGGCATTAACCTTTTGCAAAAAAAGCTGCTGCATCATGAAAAGCTCGTTGGCCATAGCAGCAGTTGTTGTTTTTACATAAAGCTCATCACCCTCAAGCTTATAAATACTGCAGCTTTTAGCTAGCATAGGTCCACAAATCTTATCCCAATTATCCTGCAATATATGCTCCATATATTTTTGCTTAGCAATAGGTGCAACAGGGGAACGACGTATATTCACCCTAGGATCAAAGAGACGCCTTACTACATCACCTGTAGTTTCTAGCGGTTCCTTGAACATATGCTCCACCTCCTAAACCTCAAGCACGGGTAATTTGTCCACTGCATATTTCAAAATAAGCATTTTCCTCTAGCTCCGGAATCAGCTCTCTATCATTGACTGTTATAAATGTTTGCACTCTGCCATCAATGAACCGCAGCAGCTGTGAGCGACGACTATTATCCAGCTCGCTCATTACATCATCCAATAACAGTATAGGAAATTCACCTATTTCACGACGCACATACTCTAGCTGAGATAGCTTCATGGCTAAAGCACCACTGCGCTGTTGTCCCTGCGAGCCAAAGGATTTTAAGGACATCCCATTTAATAGCAGCTGTAAATCATCTCTGTGAGGACCAATACCTGTATTGCCACGCAAAATATCAATCCGCTGACGTTCAGCAAGATGCTGACGATAAAAAGCCTCATCTGCATCCTCAGGTCCTACAGGATAAAGTAAGGTTCCATTGTTAGCCTTTAATTCATAACGAACCTCTAACGCTTCTTTATTGCTAGTAATAGAGCTGTAAATTTCTCCTGCTATTTCCTGCAATCGAGCCAACGCAGCCAAGCGTTTTTTAGTTATAGCAGCAGCAAGATAAATAAATTCCTCATTCCATGGCTGCAGTAAGGCTTCGCAACCGCCATGCTCGCGAATATCCTTCAACAGGCTATTCCGCTGCTGCAATACTCGATTGTATTTTACTAATAAATCATAGTAAATAGGATCGGTCTGAGCAATTTGCATGTCGAAAAAGCGTCTACGTAAAGCTGGTTCACCTTTAACTAGCTGCAAATCCTCGGGAGAGAACATTACTGTATTTAAAGCTCCGTAATGTTCCTTAGGTCTTACCCTTACACCATCTAGAAAAATTTCTTTTTTCCAGCGCTCCTGCTGTTTATATTTTTTAATTTTAACCTGATGTGAGCCGCTATGGCTTTCGTAAGCTACACCAACTGCCATTTCCTTGTTGCCAAGCTTTACTAAATCATCTTCCGATGAGGTTCTATGAGACATACCAAAGGAGCTATAAAATATAGCCTCTAAGATATTGGTTTTGCCTTGTGCATTTTGCCCATAAAAAACATTAATCATCGAGGGAATTTCTAGTTGGCAGCTTGAATAATTACGAAAGTTTACAGCATAAATACCTTTGACCTTCATTTTATTCGCTTACTACGTTCAGCTCCAGTTGGTCATCAATATTAACCACATCGCCGGGAAATACTTTTTTTCTTTTTTCAGTAACTAATTTCCCGTTCAGCTTTATAATACCATCCTCTACCATCATAAATGCTTGTCCGCCAGTATCAGCGACACCGGAAAATTTTAGCAGCTTATCCATGGTAATAAATTCAGTAGTAATGGCAATTTCTTCTTTTTGCATAAGATGCCCTCCTTTTAAGAGCAGAATATGTATTTCCTGCTAATCTCTTAGAATACGACTCTGATAGGAGTAACGATATAAGTATAGCCAGGTTCACTTTCACTAGTAACGCATACAGGGCTATAGGATGTATTCATGGAGAAAATAGCTTCTTCAGCTTCTAAATTTTTCAAAATATCCAGAACATATTTTGAATTGAAGGCAACATTAAGTTTGTCACCTTCGCTTACGCAGTCAATAATTTCCTTACCACTGCCAACATCAGGACTGCTAGACATAATAGTCATTTTTCCATCTTCAACAGAAACTTTAACGACACTATATTCACCTTGATTGGAGAATAAGGAAACACGTTCAACTGAATTTGCCATTTCCTTAACGTTAACCTTAGCAGTGATAGAGAATTTAGGCGGAACTACACGTCTGTAGTCTGGAAATTTACCTTCAATCAGTCTGGAAACAATAACAACATTATCAATACTAACCATGATTTGGTTTTTCAGTAAGGATATTTTAACTTCCTGAGGTACTTCACCTGTCAGGTTTCTATTAATTTCTTCTAATACCTTATAAGGAATGATGATACTCATAGGCTCAGAGCTTTCGTAAGGCATAGATTTAATTGCTAAGCGATGAGTATTGGTGCCAACAAAGGTAATTTTATTATCTGCAACCTCAACTAAAATACCTGTAAAGAGAGGCTTTGCTTCTTCCTTAGCACATGCAAAAACGGTCTTTTTAACAAGCTCTTTAATTTCCTCATCCCCAATGGTAATGGATGTATCACCATTAAATTCGGGAAACTTAGGATAATCCTCTTCATTCATTAAAAGAAGTTGGAAATCAGCAGTACCAGATTCAATTTTGATAGTATTTTGTTCTTTATTTTGGGTAATAGTGACATTTTCCTCAGACAGCTTACGAATCAGTTCAGAAAAGCGTTTTGCAGAAACAACGATTTCTCCCTCTTCCTGAATATCAGCGTCAATAGTGCAGGAAATAGCCATATTAAGGTCCATTGCCTGAATTTCTAATTTACCATTAGCAGTGATAAAATGAATACCGGCAAAAATAGGAGTGCTAGGCTTGGAAGCGATAGCTCGTTGTACTGTTTGAATAGCTTTATTCAAGCTGCTGGTGTTACAAGTGATTATCATTTATACACAGGCCTCCTTAGGTTTTAATACTATATATATTAATAAAAAGTAGTAGACGTAGTAGTAAGCACTGTTAGTAATGTGGAAAAGTGTGTTTTAGCTTTATTTCATGGTATTTCCCACTTGTAGATAAAGCTGTTGATAGTTGGGAAATATTATTCACAGCTTTAACAGGCTATTTTTTTATCAACATTCTCAGAAAGTTATGCACAGTTTTGGAGTAAGTTATCAACAGTTTTTGTGGATAACTTTTTACTGCTTCAGAATTTCAATAATTTCCTGAAGTTCTCCGTGAAGTGCAGTGTTATTTTTCTGATTCTTGCTGATTTTTTCATAGGCATGGATTACTGTAGTGTGATCACGACCACCAAAAAGCTCACCAATTCTGGGATAGGACAAGTCAGCAAGCTCACGGCAAAGATACATTGCTACTTGACGTGGATGGGCAATATTTTGTGTACGTTTTTTATTGAATAGCTCATCCTGCTTGATATTATAGTATTCAGCAACTGTTTTGATAATGAATTCAAAGGTAATTTGCTTAGTTTGGACAGTATTACCCATATCGTTCAGCACCTTTTGTGCTGTTTCTATAGTAACAGGCATTTCCATTAGAGAAGCATAGGCAACAATTTTATTATAAGCACCTTCAATTTCTCTAATATTAGTAGAAATATTTGTTGCTAATAGGGTTACGACATCGTTAGGCAGCTCATTATGGTCTGTTGCAGCCTTTTTACGAAGAATAGCCATTCTTGTTTCTAAATCAGGAGGTTGAATATCTGCTGTTAAGCCCTGGTCAAAGCGAGAGCGAAGGCGATCTTCCAGGGTTTCAATTTCTCTAGGGGGACGGTCGCTGGAGATGATGATTTGCTTATCTGCATCTCTTAAAGCATTAAAGGTATGGAAAAATTCTACCTGTGTTTGCTCCTTGCCCTTCAAAAATTGAATATCGTCGATAATCAGGCAGTCGATATTGCGGTATTTTTGACGAAAAGCTTCAGTTGTCTTATTGTAGATAGAATTAATGATTTCATTAGTAAATTTTTCACTAGAGGTATAAAGTACCTTCATATTAGGATTATTTTCCTTAATTCTATTGCCGATAGCATGCATTAAGTGGGTTTTGCCAAGACCAACGCCGCCATAAAGGAAGAGGGGATTGTAGGCGTGGGCCGGATTATTGGCAACAGCCTGTGCTGCGGCATGAGCAAAGCGGTTGGAGTTACCAATGACGAAGGTTTCAAAAACGTATTTAGGATTCAGATTATCTTCAGAGTCCTGATCAGTAGTTTTTTCATTAAACAGCTCCTGCTGCTTAGTTTCTTTAGGAATAATTTCTGCAATGGGCGCGGGCTTAGCACTTTCGTCCTCCATAGGCTCAATGATAAGACGAATATTTTTGCCCATAATACCGGAAAGAATACCTTCAATTATAGAGGAATATCTTTCTTCAATCATTTTTTTAAAGAAGGCGCTTTTTACGCCAACCTTAAAATAATCTTCAGAAACATCCAAGGGGATGATTGGTTTAATCCAAACATCATAGATTTTTTCGTTAACGGACTCTTTTATCTTATCGTTACATTTGACCCATATTTCAGCTAAGTCGTAAGGGTTCATACATATACATCCTTTCCGTATTTTGATTTTATATTTGGTCGTGAAAAATAAATTCGACAGCCTTCCTGATGTCTGTAATCGGTCAGTGTCGAATGAAATTACTTAATTCTGGAGATAGTTATCTACAGTATATTTTAACAGACTGTGGATAACTTCGCAAATATACTTTAAAATATTTGCGAAATTTGCTGAAAAGCCCAATTTTGCTCAGTTTTCACTTGACTAAGCATTTTTTTTCAAATATAATATCTTAGTAATACTTTGCATTACGCTATCCATGTCAAATTTTATGCCATCGGTAGTAAGGTTTGCAAAATTATCCAGCTATCAATATTCAAACACATAGAATTTGATAAAATTTCGCAGAGCAGAAGGAGGGAATACTGAATGAAGCGTACTTTTCAACCTAACAATCTCAGAAGAAAAAGAACTCATGGTTTCAGAGAAAGAATGAAAACTTTGGGCGGTCGTCAAGTTCTCAAAAGAAGACGTGCAAGAGGCAGAAAGAAATTGTCTGCATAACATTATAAAAATAGGCCGCGAAAGTGGCCTATTTTTTCCATGCGGGCAGGTGTGCATTTAATGCAAAAAAGAATTAATACTTTCAAAAAAATCAATCGTTTGAAGTCGAAGAAAAGTTTTCAGGTAGTCTATGGAAAAGGACGTACCGTTGTTGATGGTATGTCAGTATTCTATATATTGGGTGACCAAGGCGAAAATCTGAAAATTGGCATGGCAGTTGGTAAAAAATTAGGCTGTGCAGTAGTCAGAAACAGAATCAAACGTTTAATGCGGGAGGTTTTCCGCAAAAACAAAGGAAAGCTTAAGCAAGGCTACTATATTGTTTGGGTAGCTCGTCGCAAGCTGGCAAAGGCAGATTATAAGACTTTTGAGCGTGTTTTTTTAAGACTGGCAAAAAGGGCAGCATTGCTGCAGGAATAAGGATATAAAGTCATGAGCAGGCTTCTTATTTTATGTATTAGATTTTACCAGGTGTGCATATCACCCCTTTTTCCGCCGACCTGTAGGTTTTATCCCACCTGTTCGGCATATGCTATCGAGGCGATACAGAAGAAAGGACCTGTCAAGGGTGTATGGCTGACTATTAAGCGTCTTGCTAAATGTCATCCCTTTCATCCGGGAGGCTATGATCCTGTAAAATGATTTTAATATTTATCTATCACAGTAAAATTTAAGGAGTGATATCTTGGATTTTCTCAGCAATATTGTACAGCAGGTATTAACTATTCTCTATAGCTTTACTGAGAGCATGGGCGTGCCTAGCTACGGTCTTGCTATTGTTATCATGACCGTAATTGTTAAGCTGTTATTGTATCCTTTAACCAAAAAACAAATTGAATCTACCAAAGCAATGATGGAGATTCAGCCTAAGATGAAAGCAATCCAGGAAAAATATAAGAACGACAAAGAGCGTTTGAATATGGAATTGGCTAATCTTTATAAAAACGAGGGTGTAAATCCTCTGGCAGGATGCTTGCCGTTAATCGTTCAAATGCCGATTATGATTGGTATTTTCTACGGTATTCGTGATTTCCACTATGCTGGTCCTTCCAGCTTTTTGTGGATGGAAAGCATTTCTGTTCCGGACCCAACCTTTATCTTACCGGTACTTTCTGCTGTAACTACCTTTATTCAATCTAAGCAGACTATGCCTGATACCGGTGCTGCTCAGAACAAGATAATGTTGTATTTCATGCCCTTGTTCATTGGTTACATCAGCTTGGAATTCCCTGCAGGCTTGGTTATTTATTGGGTTGTTATGAACATCATGCAGATTGCTCAGCAAGCTATGATGAATAAGGCTGCTGCTGGCAAGTAATCAGTTAGGAGTTGGGAAAATGGCTTTTGTTGAAAAGACCGGCAAAACTGTAGAAGAAGCAGTTGCGGCGGCTTTAAAAGAGTTAAATGTTACAGCAGATGATGCTGTAGTTGAAGTTTTACAAGAGGCTAAAAGCGGTTTCTTAGGTTTCTTTGGCAAGGATGCCAAGGTTCGTGTCACCGTTAAAGAAACAGAGGCAGTAGCAGCTGTTGCTGAGGCTCCTGTTAAAACTGTAAATGAAGCAGTTGAAAATGCAGTTGATGCTGTGAAAGAAGCAGCAGAGGTTGCAGTTGAGGCTGTATCTGCTAAGGCTGTAGAGGTTAAGGATAGTGCCATTGATAGTGCAGTATCTGCACTGGAATCCTTAAAGGAAGAGCCTAAAGTAGAAAAAGAAGCTCCCAAGGCTAAAGAAAATGGTGAACGTCCTGTACGTGAGCCTCGCAAATATGTTGTTAATGATGAAGCTGTTTTAGTAGCTAAGGAATTCTTGCAGAGAGTATTCAAGGCAATGAAAATCGAAGTTGCTATGGAAAAGTTCATTAACAAAAATGACGGCAGTGTTACCTTTAAGCTGCATGGTGCTGATATGGGTATTCTGATTGGCAAGCATGGTCAAACCTTGGATAGTCTCCAATATCTGACTAATCTGGTTGCTAATAAGAACAGCAGTGACCGTGTTCGTGTAATCATCGATGTAGAGGATTATCGTGACCGTCGCATTGAAACCTTGAACAGATTGGCATCTCGCCTTGCTGACAAGGTAAAACGTACTGGTGAGCGTGTGGCTTTAGAGCCCATGAATCCCCATGAACGTAAAATCATCCACATGGCTTTACAGGGTGACCGTCGCGTTACTACCTTGAGTGAGGGTGATGAACCTTATCGTCATGTAGTAATCGAACTGAAAAAATAAGATTTTCTAAACCCAGTAATTTGTTTTACTGGGTTTATTTTTTAGAAGGGAGAAGTTTTATTGCAGAGGATACAATCAGTGCTGTTATTACAGCACTTGGAGAGGGTGCTGTTGGTATCGTTCGTATCAGCGGTGAGCAGGCACTAGAAGTAGGAGAGAAGCTTTTTAAAGCTGCTTCTGGTAAAAATCTTGCAGAATATCCTGCTAATACCTTGGCTTATGGCAATGTTTATGATTTGGACGGTAGCCTGGTAGATGAGGTTTTAGCTGTATTTATGCGTGGTCCCCGCTCTTATACTGCGGAGGATGTTGTAGAAATTCAATGTCATGGCGGTATTGAGTCTCTGCGTAAGATTCTCTCTTTAACATATAAGGTTGGGGCTCGTCCTGCTGAGCCTGGCGAATTTACCAAGCGTGCCTTTTTAAATGGCCGAATTGACCTTACTCAGGCTGAGGCTGTTATGGATATTATTAAATCTCGCAGTGAGGCAAGTCTAAAGCTGGCAGTGCGTCAGCAAAAGGGTCAGTTGGCACAGGTTTTACGTGGTTTACGCAAAGGTCTTGTTGATATAGTAGTAAATTTAGAGGCAGTAATTGATTATCCTGAAGAGGATATTGAGGATTTAACGTATTCTCATGTTCAAGATAATCTTAATGAGTCTGTAGCAGGTATCGAAAAGCTTTTGAGCAATGCTCATACAGGCAAAATTTTACGTGAGGGCTTAAAGACTGCTATTGTTGGACGTCCCAATGTAGGTAAATCCAGTCTTTTAAATGCTTTGCTGCGTGAGGAAAGAGCCATTGTTTCACAATATGCCGGAACTACCCGCGACGTTATTGAGGAACAGCTTCTTTTAGATGGTGTACCCTTGGTGCTTGCAGATACTGCAGGTATTCGTACTACTGATGATTTTGTAGAAAAAATAGGCGTAGAAAAGAGCCGTCAGCTGCTGCAGGAGGCAGAGCTGGTAATTTGTGTTATTGATGGTAGTGCAGGCTTGACCGTTGAGGATGAAGAAATTTTGCAGTCCGCTGCAGGTAAGCCCTGTGTTATAATAGTAAACAAGAGCGATTTAGCTCAGAATATAGAATTGACTGCCCTGAAGGAGCGTTTTGGTGAGGATAAGGTTATGACTCTTTCTGCAAAAACTCTAGATGGTGTAGAGGCCTTTACAGGTTGGCTGAAAAATTATGTTTATGGCAGTGAAGGTACTCTTGGCGATGGAGTATATGTACAAAATGCTCGTCATGAACAGTTGCTGCGTGAAGCATTGTCCTTCCTGCAGGATGCAGGAGAGGCCGCTGCAAATTATTTGCCCTATGACTGTGTAGTAATTGACGTACGTAATGCTATTGACTTGTTAGGCGAAATTACCGGTGATGCGGTACAGGATGAAATTATTAATGAGATTTTCTCCCGCTTCTGCATTGGTAAATAATAAGGCTTTTTAGGAGGTTATTTTTAACTTCCTTGATTTTATAAAGAATTGAGATAAGAAAATGGGATTTATAACTGATAGCTTTGATGTAATTGTAATAGGTGCTGGTCATGCCGGCGTAGAGGCCGCTTTGGCTGCTGCACGTTTAGGTGGTAAAACGCTTTTGGCAACCTTATCTCTGGATAATCTGGCTTTAATGCCCTGTAATCCTTCCATTGGTGGACCAGCAAAAGGTCATTTAGTACGCGAGCTTGATGCCATGGGTGGTCAGATGGGCTTAAGTGCAGACCAGGCTTGTATTCAAATGCGTTTACTGAATACTGGTAAGGGTTATGCTGTGCATGCATTACGTGGACAGGAGGACAAGGCCTATTACCATGTATTGATGAAAAAGATTGTCGAAAATCAGGAAAATCTTGAGCTTAAGCAGCTGATGATTGACAAGCTTTTAGTTGAAAATGGAGAAGTTGTAGGCGTTGAAGCGGAAACAGGCGAGATTTTTGAGGGTAAGTGTGTAATTTTAGCTACAGGTACTTATCTGCGTGGTCGTATTGTCTATGGTAAGCTGAACTATGTTTGCGGTCCTAATGGCTTACGTAGTGCAGAGCATCTTTCTGCTTCTCTTTTAGGGGCTTGTGTAGACTTGATGCGCTTTAAGACTGGTACTCCTGCTCGATTAGATGCTCGCAGCCTTGACTATAGCAAAATGGAGCCTCAGTATGGTGATGAAGAGGTTCGCAATTTTTCCTTTATTAGTGATATTGCTACCAGAAAGCAGGTTCCCTGTTATCTGACCTATACAAATGAGGATACTCATAAAATCATTCGTGATAATTTACACCTTTCTGGTATGTTTAATGGCTTAGTAGAGGGTGTAGGTCCTAGATATTGTCCCTCTATAGAGGCGAAGCTAGTGCGTTTTGCTAATAAGGACCGTCATCAGCTCTTTATTGAACCAGAGGGATTGAATACTAATGAGGTCTACGTACAAGGTATGAGCTCTTCTTTACCTGCACATATTCAGCTGCAATTTATGCAAACCATTCCTGGTTTAGAGAATTGTAAGATGATGCGTGCTGGCTATGCTATTGATTATGATTGCTTGAATCCATTACAGCTTAAGCCTTCCTTAGAGCATAAGGGTATTAGTGGTTTATTTAGTGCTGGTCAAGCTAACGGCACTAGCGGTTATGAAGAGGCTGCTGCTCAAGGTATGATGGCAGGTATTAATGCTATGCGCAAGATAAATGGTCAGGAGCCTGTTGTGCTTCGTCGCGATGAGGCCTATATTGGCGTACTTATTGATGACCTGGTAACTAAGGGTACTAATGAGCCTTATCGTATGATGACTTCTCGTGCAGAGTATCGCTTATTGCTGCGTCAGGACAATGCTGATCTGCGTTTGACAGAGAAGGGTAGAGAGATAGGCTTAGTAGATGATTATCGCTATGAACGCTTTACATCTAAGCGTTCTGGTTTAGAAAGAGCTATTGCTGTGCTTAGCAAGCAAAGTATTTCTCCTAATGAGGAAAATAATGCTAAGCTAATGGCCATGGGAACTACTCCTTTACGTAGCGGCACTAATATGCTAGAGCTTTTACGTCGTAAGGAAATCAACTATGCTAAGCTGGCAGATGCATTTGGCTTAGAAGAGCTGCCTGAACAGGTTGCAGAGCAGGTAGAGGTTCATGCTAAGTATGAGGGCTATATTGTTAAGCAGCGTCAAGAGGTTGAAAGAGCTCTGAAATTAGAAAATAAACGTATTCCTGAAGATGTGGACTACCACGCTATTAAAGAGCTTTCTGCAGAGGCTGCAGAAAAGCTGGATAAGGTTCGTCCTACATCCATCGGTCAGGCTTCTCGTATTAGCGGTGTATCTCCTGCTGACGTGAACGTTCTGATGATTGCTTTAGAGCTGAAAAGGCGAAAGGAGCAGGATTAATGACCTTTGCAGAAATTTTACAGGCTAAGGGTGCAGAGGCTGGCTTTTCCTTTACCGAGGAGCAGCTACAGCAGTTTACCCGTTATTACGAAATGCTTGTTGAAACCAATAAGGTAATGAATCTTACCGCAATAACAGAGCCTGAAGAGGTTGCCGTAAAGCATATGGTAGACAGTCTTTTGGCTTATGATAAATCCTTTGATGGAAAAACTCTTGCTGATGTAGGTACAGGTGCAGGTTTTCCTGGAGTTCCACTAAAAATTTATTGTCCTAGCCTGCGTGTTACTTTAATTGATTCACTCGATAAAAGATTAAAGTTTTTAGAGAGCGTCATTACAGAGTTAGGCTTAAAGGGAATTCGTTGTATCCATTTACGTGCAGAGGATGCAGGAAGAAATAAGCAGCATAGAGAAAAATATGATATTGTTACAGCAAGAGCTGTAGCAAGGTTAAGTGTTTTGGCAGAGTATACACTGCCTTTAGCAAAAAAAGGTGGTCAGCTTGTTGCTTTAAAGGGTAGCAAATATGCTGAAGAGATTGCTGAGGGTGAAGAAGCTGTTAAAATCTTAGGAGGACGCATTATTAGTGCAGAGCCAGTAAAGCTGCCTGGACTTGATGATGGTCGTGCCATTATTCGCGTGGAAAAGCTTAGGTCTACACCTATGACCTATCCTCGAAAGGCTGGTACTCCTAATAAACAGCCCTTAGGTGTAAAATAGGGAGGAATAGTATGTTAATTGATGATGGTTTTTCTGTTCTTGATGCTGATTTCAGCGGTTTAAATCAACAAACGGTACAGGAAGCTCCTGTTAATGAGGTTAAGGTAGTAAAGGTACCTATTAGCCAAATTTTTCCTAATCCCTATCAGCCAAGAAAAACTTTTGCTGATGAAGCATTAGCAGATTTATGTGTTTCCATTAAAGAATATGGTGTTTTACAGCCTTTATTGGTTTCTCCAGCTGATGATGGTCGTTATATGTTGATTGCAGGTGAACGTCGCCTGCGTGCATCACGCTTAGCTAATCTAACAGAGGTTCCAGTTATTATTAGTGATTATACTTCTCAACAAATTGCAGAAATAGCTTTGATTGAGAATCTGCAGCGTGAGGATTTACATTTTTTAGAGGAAGCAGAAGGCTATGAGCAGCTGATGAATGAATTTCATCTTACTCAGGAGGCTATGGCTGCCAGAGTTGGTAAAAAGCAGTCTACAATTGCCAATAAGCTACGTTTATTGCGTTTGACTGCGCCTGTACGTAAGGTTTTGGTGGAAGCTGGTTTGTCTGAACGTCATGCACGTGCTTTACTAAAGCTGGATGATGATGCTAAACGTTTAGAGGTTTTAGCTGTAGTTGTTGAAAAGAACTTCAGCGTGCGCCAAACAGAGGACTATATTGCTAGGCTTTTAGATGCTGGCGATAAGGAAAAAAAGAAAAAGCGTCGTATGGTAATTGTTAATGACGTACGTATTTATCTTAATAGCATCAAACAGGTAGTAAACTCTATTAAGGATGTTGGCATTCCTGTTAATATGGAACAGACAATGGAGGGTGATGAAGTAATCATCAGCCTGCGTATAAAAAATCAAAAGAAGCCTAAACAAGGGTTAGGTAAACCATTATTCTAAGATAATAATTTTGTTACTCCGGTGTTTCACGTGAAACATCGGAGTTTTTTCTTGTGAATATGAAATCTCTTTAAAGATAGGATGAAAATAATAGTAGTGATATCAAGCTGATGAATACGATTCGGTTTCTATAAATAAATCTAAATTCTGTGCAGTAAGTTTAAGGGGAAGTGATTATTTGTTGATTATATTCTTAGAGGAATGTAGAAAATCAATTTAAAAGCATGGGTTATATAAATGCTTTAGCTGCTTGGTATTTGAGTGAATAGATGATGGTAGTAAATGTTTCACGTGAAACATAATGATTAATTTTGAATTTATGATTTATAAGCGATGATGGCTATAAGTAAATGTAATAGAGTAAAGAAATTATAAACTTAATAATAGTATAAATATATGGGTGATAATGGTATAAAGTAAGAAAAAGTATGGTAATATATTCAAAAATAGAGTTTTTTTGAAGTTGTAGAGCAATGAATGTTTCACGTGAAACATATAAATTAGTGATTTTACAACACAAGGTAGGTAATTTGTGGTAGAATAAGTAGTGACGCTTTAATATTCGTAGAAATATTAAAATTAAGATGCTTTTATGAAGAGAGGTGCAGCAGATGGTAAAGGTAATTGCAATTGCTAACCAAAAGGGTGGCGTAGGCAAAACAACCACGGCAGTAAACCTTGCTGCCTGTTTAGCAGCTTTGAACCGTAAGGTTTTGTTAGTGGATAGCGATCCACAGGGTAATGCTACTAGCGGTTTAGGCTTTGACAAGAGAGATATTAAACAATGTATTTATGATACTTTGATTAATGACGTATCTATGCAGGACGTGATTAAGCATACAGCATATAAAAATCTAGATGTTGTTCCTGCTACAATTCAGCTTGCTGGTGCGGAAATTGAGCTGGTTTCTTTAATGAACAGAGAAGGAAGAATGAAAAATGGCTTGGAGAGAGTAAAGCATAATTATGATTATGTTATTATTGACTGTCCTCCTTCCTTAGGCTTGCTGACAATTAATGCGTTAACTGCAGCATCCTCTGTTATTATTCCTATTCAATGCGAATTTTACGCTTTAGAGGGCGTTACTATGCTGATGAATACTATTCAGCTTGTACAAAGAAATCTCAATCCGGCGCTGAAGCTTGAGGGTGTATTAATGACTATGTATGATAGTCGTACCAATTTGTCTAATGAGGTAGTAGTAGAGGTTCAAAAATACTTTAAAACTAAAATGTATCAAACTATTATTCCTCGCAATGTACGTTTAAGTGAGGCTCCTAGTCATGGACAGCCTGTAATTGATTATGACAGTAAGTCTAAAGGTGCTCAGGTATATATGGAGCTGGCACAAGAGGTGGTTGGCGATGAGTAAAAAGGTAGGCTTAGGCAAGGGTTTAGGTGCTATTTTTAGTGAAAACTCTAATACTAATGTAGAAGCAGAGGCTATTCAAGAGCAGGAGCATACTCAACAAGAGGTTTCTGTAAAGAAAATATCTGCTAATCCTTATCAGCCACGCCAATTCTTCAGTGAAGAGAAGCTTGAGGAGCTGGCAGCATCTATTAAGGAGTATGGCATTGTTCAACCTTTAGTAGTTAGAAAAAAAGGTGTAAATTACGAGCTAGTTGCAGGTGAACGTCGTTTGCGTGCTGCCAAGCTGGCTGGATTAGAAAATGTTCCTGTAATCATTAAGGAATATGACGATGATAAGATGATGGAAATTGCTCTTATCGAAAATATTCAGCGTAATGACCTTAATCCTATTGAGGAAGCTCATGGTTTACGCCGCTTAATGGTAGAATTTAAACTGACTCAGGAGCAGGCTGCAGAAAAGGTTGGCCGTAGTCGTGTAGCGGTAACTAATATTTTACGTCTCCTGAATCTTCCTGAGGAAATTCAAAATTATATTATTAACGGTACTCTTAATATGGGACAGGCTAAACAGCTGTTAGGCTTGCCTCAGGAGGAGCAGCAAATAACCATTGCTAAGGCTATTATTGAAAATGGCTGGAGCTCACGTATGACTGAGGATGTTGTGCGTCGTCTCAAAGAGGGTAAAAAAGTAAAAATTACTCGTGAAATTGTAGAAGAGCTCATGGATAATAAAAAAGCGAAGAAGGAAGATACTCCTAAGACAGAACAGGATGTATTTTGCCATGACTTTGAAACTCGTTTAATTGAGCTTTTAGGTACCAAGGTTAAGGTTATGCCTAAGACTAAGGGAAAACATAATGGTGGTACAATTCAAATAGAATATTATTCACCAGAGGATTTAGAGCGCATTTACGAAGCTTTACAAAACAATAAAGGAACAGATGCAGATGCTGCTACTGAACCCAGAAAATTAAATGTATAAATTGGGAGATGCTTTATGCCCGGTTTAGGGACTTTAGTTAATAGTGGAGTTATAATTTTAGGATCGCTGATTGGCTTGCTTTTAAAGAGGGGATTGCCAGAAAAATGGCAGGAAACTATGATAAATAGTATTGCTCTTTGTGTTTTCATAATTGGCATACAAATGGCGATGAAAACTGATAATATCATTATTGTAATTATTAGCTTAGTAATAGGCTCAATAATTGGTGAAATTATTGATATTGAAGAGGGAATGAATGGCTTAGGAGCATGGTTAGGTAGTAAGCTGTCTAAAGAAAGCGGCTCTATTGCTGGTCAGATTGCTGAGGGCTTTGTAAATTCATCCATATTATTTTGTACTGGTGCTATGGCAATTGTTGGTAGTATTCAGGATGGATTGTCAGGTGATTGTTCCACACTTTTTGCTAAGGCCACGTTAGATGGTATAATAGCCCTTATACTTACAGCTAATGTGGGTGTAGGTGTAATGCTATCTGCGATTACGGTGGGTGTTTATCAAGGAAGCATTACTTTGATGGCAGGCTTTGTAGAGCCATATATAACAGAGGTAATTTTGCAAGAAATTACAGCCTCTGGTGGTGTAATGATTATGGCTATTGGCACCAATATGCTGCGTATTACTAAAATACGCATAGGTAATATGCTGCCCGGAATGCTAGTGGCAGCAGTTTTAGCAAGCAATTTTATGTAACAAGGGGATGTTAGTATGGCACAGCTCAATGGAGCATTATTGAACAATTTAGCAGCTATTGTAGGAGTTTTAAGTGTCCTGCTGTTAATTGTATTGGTATTATTAGTAAAGACTAGAATTTCACTTGGAACTTTACAAAAGAAGTATGATTTCTTTACACAAGGTGAAGAAGCTAATATAGACCAGGTTCTTACCAGTACCTTAAATGAATTAGCCGCAACTAAGGCAGAGCTGGCGCAGCTGCAGGAAAAGCATAATAAGCTGCGTGAGCAGGTAAGTGGCTGTATTCAGACTGTCAAGCTCACTCGCTATGATGCTTATGATATTATGGGCGGAAAAATGAGCTATTCCTTACTCTTAGCAGATGAAAAGAAAAATGGTATTATTTTAACCAGTATTTATGGCAGAGATGATAACCGCTGCTATGCGAAGGATATTAAAGCAGGAAAATCTGAATATACCTTAGCAGAGGAAGAAGAAACATTATTATAAGGTTTATAAATAAAGCTCAGAGGATACTATTATTAGTATTCCCTGAGCTTTTTCATATTTATTGTATGGCATAGTATAAATTCTTCAGTAATGATAACTATCGAAGAAACAGAGATGTGAAAAGGAGCTTTAAAAGGAGATTATCGATTATAGAGTTTTTTACTAATTTAAGCTAAGATGGCTTAGTATATTTATAAGGCTAAAGAACAATATATTAGTAGCTGCTATTAATATTAGCTTTTATAATAGAAATGGTAATTTTACATGGTAGCTATAGAAGTCTATCATATGATTTTTTTATGGGATATTATTACCTGCTAGTAATATTTGTTGCAAGCATCAATAAAATAAAGGCAGTATTAGGTGTTTTAGCTTAATACTGCCTTTTACGCGTTTAAATGGCTTTAGAGCGGCTTTATACACATATAGGTCTTATCATATACGGTGAGTCATAAAAATCGCTTGTACGCAAAAATAGAGGGCGACTTTTGTCGTCCTCTATTTTTAAAATTTACTTATATTGGGGAAGTGCCCTGTCTGAAAATGTGAAAAAGAAATTTATATTAGAAGGTGAAAACAACCTGGCTCCACAGAGTTTGGGCATCACGATTGCCCTCTTTTTCCTGCAGATCATACCATTCTACCTGACCAACAATGTTTTTGGCAAAGGTGTAGTTAGCAGCTACGCTATAACCTTTGAAGCCAAACATATCGTTAGCTTTACCATTCATGGTGTGGTTTAAATAGGTTGTTTCACCTTGATTATAATATTTTGCATTTAAGCCCCAGGAACCAGCTTCAGCAGCTTTTGCACCTTTATATGCAGCAGTAAATACATAACCATTATGATTAAGATTTTTCTCGTTGGCGTATTCATCATTGCCTAATAAATACATAGCACCTAATTTAATATTGTTATCAAAGGCATAGTTAGCAGAGAATGCCCAAATATCCATGTCATCGGATACTTTAGCTTTTCCGTCTGCTACTCCGTCTTTTGCTGCGTAAGCAGAGATATCATTAAAGTCGTAGTAGGCAGCAGTCAAGCCTAAACCGCCTAGCTTACCTTTGAGCTCAGCATAATATACTTCATCGGACTCACATTTTATACCGTCATGGCCATTGTTTCTAAAGTTTACTGTAGAAGGAGTTGCTTTACCATAGCCTGCAATTAATTTAATGTTTTGACCGTAGGAGGCTTGAACACCATCAAAGCGGTTATCGTATACATTGCCTTCTGCAAGGGTTAGATTATAACGACCTGCTTGTACAGCCATACCGCCAATTTTACCATTTACGTAGGCACGTTGGAAGTTGGTTTTTTCATCAGCAGTATCATTTTTAAAGTTTTGGGTATTTTCCAGCATACCAGTGTAAGTCCATTCATCATTTACTTGACCATTAACCCAGATACGAGAACGCAGTTTATTTTCGTAGTCCTTGAAATCCTTGCGGTCATCAGAATAGCTGTAACGGATTTCGCCGGTTACCTTAACATTATCTGCTTTTTCCTCCAAGTTAGCTACGCGAACTCCAAGTGATTCCAGCTCATCTGCAAATTCAGCAGCTAGAGCATCAACATTGGCACCTTTAGCCATTGCTTTAGCTACGATTTGAGCCATTTCATAACGGGTCATAAGCTTGTTACCACCAAAGGTGCCATTGGGATAACCATCGATAATGCCTGCATCAGCTAATTCTGTTACAGCATCATAGGCCCAATGACCTGCGGGGACATCAGAAAAAGGATTGGCTGCATAGGCAGAAGCAGTAACGCCAAGTGCCATAGCCATTGCTAATACTAAAGATTTTTTCATAATTGTTTCCTCCCTTGGAAAATTTTTATAATATAAATTACCGTCGGGAGCAGTACCAGCTCAATAAATTCTAAGAGTTGCCTTGTTTCCTCTTCATATTAAATTGGCTCTGCTTGCGGGGTAAATATATTTAGATAAATCGGGTTTGCTGCTTTTGTACAACAAACCCGATATAAAAAGAAACTACTCGCAGGTAAAGCCTTAAAACCCCACCCCTGAGGAAAATCCTAGCCTTACCGTTTCTTTTTACAGGTTTAATTATAATATATAAAATATGGTAATACAATTTCGGTTTTTAATAATACTATAAGTAAAACTTATGCGAAAAAGTAATAAAAAAACTGCCGCGGTATATTCGCGGCAGTAGCATTAGGTGTGAGAAGCAGGGATGCGTTTGATTAGTTCATCACGTATTTTGTTGAAGCTAGTATTTTCACTATCTTTATTCCAAAAGGCACCATATTTAATATTTCTATGGATATTGTTTATTTTAATAGGCAAAAGCTTAGTAATAGAGCCAAAAAATTCTTTAGCATCATTACCAAAGTAATTGGGCATAAACCAGTTATTATTTATTACCTGTGTTACAGCAGCTGCCATACTTTCAGCCATGAAAAAGGGACCATGATAATCATAGAGCTGGGCATAAAAGCTTTTTTCTGATTCCAAGGTATCCTTATTTGTTAGAAGAATACATACAGAATTTTGTAAATCCTCTGGGCAAAGATAATCTAAATCAGTATATGGCTTACGAGAGGCTACAGCAACAAGAGCTGGACGATTTACTAGTAATTTTTGACAGAAGTAGCTATTTTCTTTTTCATTGCGAACATCATTAAAAATAATATCTAACTCTTTTTTACGGAGTTTTTCAAATAATTCACTGTGTTCACCGTAGGAAACTTCGATGTTAATACTGTCATCCTCAACTAGTATTTGATTGATTACCGAAAAAAGTTTACGGATATTATAACCATTACGCCAGCCTATTTTAAAGGAGTGCTTTTGTGCTTTGCTGTTTTGCTTTAGCTGTAGCTCTAGTGCTTCTGCTTCTTGAACAATTTTTTTTGCTCGTTCAAAAAAATATTCTCCAGCAGTTGTTAGAGAAAAATGACGATTACCACGCTTTATAAGCTGGGTATCAAGGTTGGATTCCAGTGCTTTAATTTGCTGAGATACGGCTGATTGAGAAATAAAGCAGCGTTCTGCTGCTTCGCTGAAGCTTTGGCATTCTACAACAGCGATAAAGAATTTCATTTGACGCAATAACATAATACTGTCCTTTCTTTTAAAAGATAATAATAGTCATGCGTGTATAAGGATTTTTTTATCGTTCAAAGGGGGTGAAACGATTAGGAAGTAATTTTACACGTGCTAAATAATGAAAGATTAGTAATTATTACAAAGTACTTAGAAAAAGCCTATTGGCCTTCAAATAATCTCAGTAATATAAACATAGACATACCAAACATTAGGTATCTGAACCACATACGAGGGTATACAAAGCCATGAGAATCCATAGCATATGTACCGATGATACGGGCACGGACAGCATATGCTTCAAGAGCAGAGATGATAAGCAGCATGCAGCCTTCCTGCCAAAGGACGTCATCAAAAATTAACCAAATACCATAAATAAGGAAAAGAAAATCTCCAATTAGATACATAAAATAGATAAAGGTATGATTATCTATAATGACAACCTTTTTTACCTTATTGGATTTGCGTTGTTCGCGAATAAGTCTTGTTAGACTTTGTACAAAAAACGCAATTTCCATAGCGTTAATAAAATGGAACATTTTAATAAAAATGAAAAAAAGTGCTATATAATCCATATAATACCTCGAAAAAGAATGTTAAAAACTATTATACACTAAGTTAGGGAATACTTCCATAGCACAAATCACATCCGTGGAATACTTGTATAACATACATAAGTATATTCAATAAACACATAAAATAATAAAGTATTAAAAATATAACAGTTTAAAGAATAATTAGAGAAAAATAAAGCTTATATATGAAAATTTATTGACAAAGGTGTACACTATGGGTATAATGAGCACATAAGTTATGAGGTTGCGTAGATAGTAGAATAGCTAACCGATGACGGCTGTAATTTTAAAAGGGAAAGAGGTAATAATTATGAAATCATGGAAAAAAGTTGCAACTGCGGCTCTCTCCGCAATGGTTCTGGCTTCTGTAATGAGTGGCTGTGGTGGCGATAAGAAACAAGCTGCTTCTGAGGATGCTATTAAGGTTGGTGCATCCTTTGAATTAACCGGTAACGTAGCTAACTATGGTAAAGCTATTTTATCCGGTGTAAAAATGGCTGTAGATGAGGTCAATGCAGCTGGTGGTGTTAATGGTAAAAAAATCGCTTTAGTAGAAAGTGATAATAAATCCGAGCCGTCTGAATCCGGAAATTCTGTAACTAAACTGATTACTCAGGATAGAGTTGTAGCAGTACTTGGTCCCGCTACTAGCGGTTGTGTGGCTGCAAGTACTCCTATTACAGAGGCTAGCAAGGTACCACAGATTGCTCCTTGTGCTACGGCACCTGCTATTACTATGAACAATGGTAGTGTAAGAGAGTTTATGTTCCGTGCATGCTTTATTGATCCGTTCCAAGGTCAGGTAATGGCTCAATTTGCTGATAAATCTTTGAATGTTAAAAATGTAGCTATACTGTACGATTCCTCTAGTGATTATTCTAAAGGACTGGCAGATGTCTTCCAAAAGACTATGGAGGAAAAGGGTGGTACAGTAGTGGCTAAGGAGGCCTTCCTCTCCAAGGATTTAGATTTTAAGGCTTCCTTGACTAAGATAAAAGCAACTAATCCAGAGGCAATTTATGTTCCTGGTTACTATGAAGAGGTTTCTAAGATTGTAAAACAAGCTCGAGAAATAGGCATTGATGTTCCTTTGCTTGGCAGTGATGGCTGGGAAAGCCCCAAATTGGCTGAAATTGCTGGTAAGGAAGCACTGCATGATTGCTATTATGTAAGCGCATTTTCTGCACAGGATCAAGATCCGTCAGTACAAAAATTTATTAAGGATTATAAGGCTAAATACCAAAAGGATCCTGATATTTTTGCAATGCAGGGCTATAATGCAGGCTTAGTTTTAGCTGATGCACTGAAGCGCTCCAATAATGCTACTGGTGAAAAGCTGGCTAAGGCCATTGCTGAAACTAAGGATCTTCCTATTGCAAGCGGTAAGCTGACCTATGATGCTAACCATAACCCGATTATGAGCGCATTGATTATTTCTCTTGATGGTGGCACTGCTAGCTTAAAGGAAAAAATTAGCCTGTAAATAGAGAAAAATATAGTAGGCTGATAATCAGATTGTTCAATATCTATGAGGCTGTTGTTTAATTGCAACAGCCTCTTTACATAATAAGATAGTTTCCTATAAAATTCGAAGGAGGAAAACCTATGGATACATTTATGCACCAGTTTTTTCAGCAGCTGATAAATGGTGTATCTCTTGGTAGTATCTATGCACTGATTGCCTTGGGATATACTATGATATATGGCATCATTAAGCTGATAAACTTCGCTCATGGTGATATTTATATGTTAGGCGCCTATTTTGGCTTCTTTGCTATTACTAATCTTGGTTTACCATTTATTCCCGCAATTATCTTTGCAATGGCAGGAGCAGCGATTGTAGGTATTATTATTGAAAGAATTGCATATCGTCCTATGCGTAATGCACCACGTATTGCAATTCTGATTACTGCAATTGGCGTTTCATTCTTGCTGGAGTACAGTATGATTTTATTTGTATCTCCTCAGCCTAGGACCTTTCCTTCAGTGTTTGCGGCAACCGTTTATAATATAGGACCTTTAGTTGCCAATAGTCAGCAGTTAGTAATTTTACTCAGTGCAATCGTGTTGATGGCAGTTTTAAGCTATATTGTTAATCACACCAAAGCTGGTAAGGCTATGCGTGCTGTTTCCTATGATGCTGATGCAGCAAGACTGATGGGAATCAACATTGATCGTGTAATTTCTACTACCTTTGCTTTAGGCAGTGCCTTAGCTGCTGCAGGTGGTGTTTTAGTGGGTGTTTACTATAATTCTATTGACCCTCTGATGGGTATGATGCCAGGTCTTAAGGCCTTTGTTGCTGCTGTGCTTGGCGGTATTGGTATTATTCCAGGTGCGATGATTGGCGGTATCATTCTTGGAGTAGTAGAAGCTATGGTAAGTGGTTTTGTTTCTTCTACCTTCCGTGATGCTGCAGCCTTTGGTATTTTGATTTTAATTCTTCTTTATAAGCCTGCCGGTTTATTGGGTAAAAACGTTAGAGAGAAAGTGTAGGTGAGTGATATATGAATCCGATTCGTAAATTTGATTTAAAAGCACTTGCCGCGTGTGTTGTAATTTATGCTGCTGTACAGGGCTTGATTTTTGGAGGTATCATTGATTCATTTTGGGAGCTTAATGTTATTTTGATTTGCATTAATATTATTTTAGCAGTAAGTCTTAACCTTATTAATGGCTATACTGGCCAATTTTCCATTGGTCATGCAGGCTTTATGGCTGTAGGTGCTTATACTAGTGCTATTATAACTGTTAAACTGGGACTTCCCTTTGAGCTTGGCCTTGTTGTGGCAACAGTATGTGCAGGCATTTTGGGCATTTTGATTGGCTTGCCCACGTTGCGTCTTGATGGTGACTACCTTGCTATCGCAACCTTAGGTTTAGGTGAAATTATCCGTATCTGCATCCTCAATATTGATTATGTTGGTGGTGCTTCTGGATTAATGGGCATTCCTCGTATGACCAATTTTACCTATACCTTCTGGATTATGATTGGTATTATTTTCTTTATCAAGAACTTTAAGAATTCTGCTCATGGTCGTTGCTGTCTGGCAATTCGTGAAAATGAGATTGCTGCAGATACTATGGGTATTAATACTACTAAATATAAGGTAATGGCATTTGCACTGGGTGCATCCTTTGCTGGTACTGCAGGTGCATTATTTAGCCACTATTTCTTTTTGGCACATCCTGCATCCTTTACCTTTATGCGTTCCTTTGATATCCTGACGATGGTTGTATTGGGTGGCTTAGGCTCTATGACTGGTGCTATTACAGGTGCAACACTATTGACCTTTATCAGTGCTTTTTTATCAGATTATCCGGAATGGCGTATGATTATTTATTCCATTACTATGATTGTGCTGATGCTGCGTCGTCCTCAAGGCTTGTTTGGTAATGAGGAATTAAGTCAGAAAATGTTTAGAATAGGAGGTAGGCACGATGGCAGAGCTGCTTAAGGTTGATGATGTATCCATGGTTTTTGGCGGACTGCGTGCCGTATCCAATCTAACCATGCATATTGATGAAGGTGAACTGGTTGGTCTTATTGGTCCTAATGGTGCAGGCAAGACAACGGCCTTTAATATGATTACCGGTGTTTATACTCCTAGTGATGGTTCCATTTATTTTAATGGTAAAAAGAGCAGTGGAAAAAAATCCTATCAGGTAACACAGATGGGGATGGCACGTACCTTCCAAAATATACGTCTTTTTTCTGAGCTTAGTGTTATTGATAATGTAAAAATTGCTTATAATATGCATGTTACCTATAATCTTTTTGATGCTATTATGCGTGGCGGCAGATATTTGAGCGAAGAAGAATATATTACCCAAAAGGCCATGGAGCTTTTAAAAATTTTCCATTTGGAGGGAGAGGCATACGAAAAGGCTAAAAATCTTCCTTATGGTAAACAGCGTCGCTTGGAAATTGCACGTGCATTAGCAACAGAGCCTAAGCTGCTGCTTTTAGATGAGCCTGCAGCTGGTATGAACCCCCAGGAGACCCAGGAGCTGATGGAAATGATTCGTTGGATTCGTAAGGAGTTTAAGCTAGCTATTCTTTTAATTGAGCATGATATGGGCTTGGTTATGGGTGTTTGTGAACGTATTTATGTTTTGGAATACGGCATGCTGATTGCTGAAGGAACACCGGAAGAGATTAAAAATAATAGTCGCGTAATTGAAGCATATTTGGGTGAGGAGGTTATCAACTAATGTTAAGAGTTGAAGATATTAATGTCTATTACGGCGCAATACACGCTATTAAAGGCATCAACCTCGATGTACCCGCTGGCGAAATTGTGGCGCTGATTGGTTCTAATGGCGCAGGTAAATCTACAACCTTGCGTACTATTTCTGGGTTAATGAAGCCTAAAACAGGAAAAATTCTTTATGAAGGCAAGGATATTGCTGGTGTGCCTGCTCATAAAATTGTAGGAATGGGACTATGTCAGGTGCCTGAGGGGCGTCATGTGTTTGCCAATATGTCTGTTATTGAAAATTTGGAGCTAGGTGCATATTTACGTGATGATAAGGATGGTATCGCTAGGGATTTAGAGGATGTATTCCAAAAATTTCCTCGTCTTTATGAGCGTAAAAATCAGATTTCAGGTACTCTTTCCGGTGGTGAACAGCAAATGCTGGCTATGGGTAGAGCGCTGATGAGCAGGCCAAAACTTTTACTGCTAGACGAGCCCTCAATGGGCCTTGCCCCCTTGTTAGTTAAGGAAATTTTTAATATAATAAAAGAAATAAATGAGAGTGGTACAACCATTCTCTTAGTTGAGCAAAACGCTAATATGGCGTTGTCAATTGCTGATAAAGCTTACGTTTTGGAAACAGGCCGTATTGCCCTTAGTGGTACTGCTCATGAGCTGGCAAGCAGTGAAGCGGTACGTAAGGCATATTTAGGTGGCTAATTAAGGAGGCGCTTTATGTTAGTAAAGGATTTTATGACTGTAGATGTCGTAACCGTACGTGAGGATCAATCCATGCTGGAGGCACGCGAGCTGATGCGTGGCAAACACCTTTTGAGCCTTCCCGTAGTGGATGATATTAAAAGAGTACGTGGTATTATTACCATTAATGATATTGGTAAGGCATCTCCTAGCGATAGCAGTACATTATCTCGTTATGAAGCTAACTATTTGTTAGGTCGTTTAAAGGTTCATGATGTTATGAGCCGTACTGTAACCTGCGTAAGCGAGGATGACACTATTGAATTTATTGCTTATAGACTTTATAAGACTAATTTTAATGCTTTGCCTGTAGTTGATGCTGAAAATAAGCTTTGTGGCATTATTTCTAAGAGTGACCTTTTCCGTGCATTTGTAGAGATTATGGGTATGACTCGTACCTCTACCCGTATTACTATTGATGTAAAGGATAAGGTTGGTGTAGTTGCTGAAATATCTAATATTTTTAAAGATAACGGCATCAATATCATCTCTATTGCTTCTAGACAGGATTCTAAATCTGGCGGCTATGAAGTAATTATCAGAGCGGACCTCTCTGAGTGCGGTATGGGAATTATTGAGCAAATCCGTGAGGCAGGCTATGAGGTTGCGGATATTATGACCTTTGAAGGTATTACAAAATGATTCAACCCAATGAAGTTCTTCAGGTTGGAGATGTGGTACGTATGAAAAAGGCTCATCCCTGTGGTAGCAGTGAATGGGAGATTACTCGTACAGGTATGGATTTTGGTATGAAGTGCTGCGGTTGTGGTCATTTCGTAATGCTGCCTCGTGTAAAGTTTATGAAGGCCTGCAAAGCCGTAGTAAAGAAAGCAGAAACTACAGATAAATAATACAGTAATATAGCTATTACAATCCCTTAAGCAGGATGTGGCCTAAAGGCTTTTACTGCTTAGGGGATTTTTTGTTGCAGAAGGAAAAGCGAACAGTTTATATAGTGTAATCGATAGGGACGTGGCGATAATTGCTGCTGTAGGTAAAGATTTATTTGTGACTGAGTTACAGATATTTTTTGCTTTATGGATTATAATTAAAACATAAACAATAGGATGATAACAATCTTAGAAGCAAAGGAAGTTTCTGTTGTAATTATATGGGATTGTTATGTAGATGAAAGAGGATAAATAATATGAAATATGTAGTTATGGTATTAGTGGTTATTGGTTTAGCTATGAGCTTTATGAGTCGTGGTGACAGTAAGGGGTTAGTGAGCTATGATGAGCTGCAAGAAAAGCTTAATAATAAAGCTAATATTGTGGTTCTAGATGTGCGTACTAAAGAAGAGTTTGCTAATGGTCATATTCCTGGAGCATTGCTTTTACCTTATGATGAAATTGAGCAAAATGCTACTAAGCTGCTACCAGAAAAAGATAAGGAAATTATTGTTTATTGCCGTAGCGGACGTCGTAGTGCCATTGCCAAGGATAGCCTTGAAGCTCTTGGTTATGCTGCAGTAAAGGATTTTGGCGGCATGAACCATTGGTCGGGTAAGGTAGAAAGATAGCTTGTAAGATAAATAAGCTGCTTCATTTCCCGGGAAATGGTAAATTGATGGAGAGAACAAAGGGAGCTGCTATTATTGGTCTATATGCAAATGCAAAGAATTTAATTTTCTTAGCTACCAATTGCATAGGTCAGCTTTTGATTTTCCGCTTCATAGAGGCTATTTTACAGAGCTATTGGCTATTTATGTAAATGTCATAATGGAGCGAAAATTAATGATATGGTTTAGAAGCAAGTCTTTTTCTTTAGGCGACAGGTAAATAATGAACGTAAAAATACCACTGCAGGGCGTAACTGCAGTGGTATTTTAGAGATTTAAGGATTTTAAGTTAATGATTTTGTGGACTTATAGTAGTTCAACGTTCTTAGTTAAGTATATAGTTTGTATGATGATGTTCATTTTATTTATGCTTGAGTCTGACCAAATCTGCTCGAGGCAGAGACCTAATACAGCTTTTATTTTAGAACTTCATCAATAGATTGTTTTGCTAAGGCAACTGCTTTATCTAAATCTGCATCTTCAATGTTCAGAGGAGGGTTAAAGTAGATAACATTGCCAAGAGGACGCAGCAGCAGACCATGAGTCAAAGCTTTTTTGTAGATTTCATAGCCGATACGCAGCTTGCTATCAAAGCCTGTTTTTGCTTCCTTATCAGTTACCAGCTCCATAGCGTTAATTAAACCGATGTGACGGATTTCGCCAATGTTCTTATGGTTACCAAAGGCTTTGACTAATTCTTCATTAAAGTATTTAGCTTTAACTGCTGCCTTTTCTAGAATTTTTTCTTCCTCCATAATTTTAAGAACTGCCAGACCGCAGCTGCAGGCTAAGGGGTTGCCACTATAGGTGTGACTATGCATAAAGGCTTTGCCTTTATTATAGTCATCATAGAAGGCATCATAAATTTTATCAGTTGTGCAAACAATAGCCATAGGCATATAGCCACCGGTAAGAGCCTTACTGATGCACATAATATCGGGAGTAATACCAGCATGGTCGCAGGCAAACATTTTGCCTGTACGGCCAAAGCCAGTAGCAATTTCGTCGGCGATTAAAAGAACTCCGTACTCATCGCACAGCTTGCGCAGCTTTTGCAGATACAGGGGTGGGTAAATACGCATACCTGCACAGCCTTGGACAATAGGCTCTACAATGATAGCTGCAGTTTCGTGAGCATGCTTAGCAAATGCTTCCTCAGCATGCTTGAAGCACTCACATTGACAGGTTTCGCGATTCTTCTTAAAGGGGCAACGATAGCAGTCAGGAGCCTCTACATGAATGTTATCCATCATCATAGGCTTATACATTTGTGCAAATAAATCCATACTACCAACGGAAAGAGCACCAATGGTTTCACCATGATAGCCTTCGCTGAGACACATAAAGCGCTTCTTTTCGGGATGACCTGTTTGCAGCATATATTGAAAAGCAATTTTCAGAGCACATTCAACAGAGGAGGAACCATTATCGGCAAAGTTAAATTTGTTCAGGCCTTTAGGAACAACCTTGGTCAGCTCCTCTGCTAATTTGATAGCGGCCTCGTGAGTAAAGTTAACAAAGATAACATGCTCTAATTTATCAAGCTGCTCTTTAACAGCTGCATTAATTTTAGGATTGCAGTGACCTAAAAGGTTGCACCACCAGCTACTGATGATATCAAGATATTCCTTGCCATCAGCTGCGTAAAGGTAGGAGCCCTTTGCATGGTCAACCATAATAGGACGGAGGGTTTCGTAGTCCTTCATTTGAGAGCAGGGATGCCAAATATGCGCTAAATCGCGTTTTGCTAATTCTTCCATTTCCAACTTGTTCATGATATTCCTTCCTTTCCAGACTGTTCTTATCGATATAGTGCAGCTAAAGCTTGCGGATCAATATCCAGCTTAGTGCTATTAGGAGCTACACAGGCGATAACAGGAACACCACTAAGCTCTTCAATCATTTTTTTATTATCCTTCTGCATGAAGTCGTTTTCGTCATAATTATTTAAGATGATTCCACGTACAGGAATATTATGCTGCTTGAGGTAGTAGATAGTAAGAACGCAGGCGTTAATAGAACCAAGAGCTGCACTAGAGATTACTAAGGTGCCAAGATTCAGCTCTTTGATAATATCTTCTAAAAGGATGTGCTTTTCATCCCAACGGATGGGGCAGATAATGCCGCCACTGCCTTCCATAGTTACATAATCATATTTTTCTAAGGATGCCTTATAGTCAGCAGCAATTTTAGAAAGCTCTACCGGATTTCCTTCGCGTAAAGCAGCCAGATGGGGAGAAACAGCCTCTTCGTAGATATAGGAAACAAGGTCGGCAGGCTTAGCAGGAATACCAGCTGTTTTAGCTACAAATTCAGCATCGCCGGGAATCATTTCGCCGTCACGGATTTCGGCACCACTAAGAGCTGCCTTGTAGTAGCCAGCATTTAGGCCCGCATCACGGAGACATTTTACAATAAGACCAGTTACATAGGTTTTGCCTAAATCAGTACCTGTAGCAGTAATAAAAATTCCTTTACTCATTATAATCACCTTCTATTTTTATTTATCATTTTCTTAATAAAGGAATAAGCTTTTTACCCATCAGCGCAGCACAGATGCAGAGAACAATATCTCCAGGAACTGCTAAGATGAAGCAGTAGAGGAATAAGGGCCAAAGTGCTATAGGCTGATTAATAACATAGTTACCGATGATATAGTAATAAACCATACCGCAAAGGTAAACAACAAATAATCCTGCAAAGTTTGCAGTCAGTAATTTCTTCATAGTAGGAGCACCTGCAGACAGCATACCGGTTACACGAGCACCTAAAGCAAAACCAATGAGATAACCAAAGGTAGGCTGAAATACGTATCCGGGACCACCGCCCATTGTGAAAACAGGAAGACCAATAAGTCCAAGGACGATGTATGTCCAGACTGCAGCACTTCCAAGTCTAGGTCCTAAAAGCAGGCCTGCCATAGTAGTGAACAATAGCTGCAATGTAAAGGGAAGTACGGGAACAGGAACCTTGATGAAGGCACCGATTGCAATTAATGCTGTAAAGAACGCCATAAAAACCATATCACGAACTTTATTTTGATGATGGGATACTGTGGTATCCAACATAGTAAACCACTCCTTAATATTTAGTTAACGATAACAGTATACTCCGTTAACCAACGTATGTCAACCTAGTTAACTTATAGGGTTAACATTAAAGATGTGTATGAGAAGCCATTTTGCCAAAGTCATTTATTAGGCTTTGTTTCCTTAATATATGGATAACTATATGTAGTAGTGTTGTAATGTACTGATATAATAAAAACACTATGATTGATATAGGGAAATATAATTGTTTGTAATTTTAATTACAGTTTTAATAATAGCTATGTCACAACAAACAGTTGATAAATAGCCATTTTTATAGGGGAGTATCAGAA
>USBG01000006.1 GCA_900552855.1 uncultured Phascolarctobacterium sp.
CATCCACATGCCTCGCATAATTAAGAAATGTGTCCAGGATTCTGGGTACATATCAATTTATCATTCACAACGGCACTATATTTGATATTATTTTGCTTTAGGTCCTAAGCCATACTTCTTAAGGTAACGATACAGGGTTACACGGCTTACATCCAGCATGTTAGCCAGCTTGGAGATATTGCCACCAGCAGATTTCCATGCGGCAATAAATGCTTCCTTGTCGTACTTCCAAGATTTTTCCAAAGCACGGTCGCCAGGCAGCTTGATGTTTTCAGCCTCAATAATGCTGCCAGGAGTATGGAAAAAGGCTTGCTCGATTACGCCCTGCAGCTGCTTGATATTGCCAGGCCAGGAGCAGCTAATAAGGAGGGAAACTGCTTCTGGAGACAAACGCTTGGGCGGCAGGCTGTGCTGAGCAGACATTTCTGCCAGAATATGGGTAGCGATAACCTCGACGTCTTTAACACGCTCACGCAGAGGCGGAACGCGCATGGTGGTATCAAGAACAAGCTCGTACAGCTTGTGAGAGAACAAACCTTTATCGGCCAAACGCTTCAGATTGGAGTCGCAGGCCGCAATTACACGTACATTAAATTTGCGAGTAGAGGTTGTACCATTAGGATTTTTGGTGGTAATGCCATAGGTCAATGCATCGGCTAATTTATCGCCCATTTCTACAGGGAGCTTTTCTACCTCGTCCAGGAAGAGGGTGCCTCCCATAGCTAATTCTAGCTTACCAGCAATTTGTTGGTCGCCTTCGCCCTTGCCAAAGAAATCTGCCATAAGCTCCTTGATAGGTGCGTTATAGCATTTGATAGCAATTAACGGTGCTGCGGCGCGGGGGCTGGCCTGGTGGATACCATGTGCAAGGCGCTGCTTGCCAGTACCAGGCTCACCTTGAAGCAGAATATTGTGGTCTGTACGGGCAACACGGCTTGCTTTGTGTTGCAAAGCAAGGAACTCGCTGGTTTCACCAACCATGCTGTATAGGCTATAACGGCTGCTATAACCAGTAGCATGAGCAATGGTGGTCTTTAAATCTTCAATAGACATGGACAGCACTAGCGCGCTTTCTACTTCACTACCAACCTTGATAGGCATAACAGTAGTAATATCTTCATAGGTTCTGTCCTGAGTAATCCAGGTAATCTCACGGCGCTGAGTAGGAATGCCCTGTAATGCCTTTTTGACAGGAATATGCTCGTAGTTTAGGAAAACATCCTCTAGGTTTTCGTGACCATCTAAGCGCTTTTGACCATTTTCATTGCAATACTTAACATTGCCATCCTTATTAATCCAATAAACGGAAACGGGAAGCTGCTCCATCATAATTTGATTGATAGTCCAACGCTCAAGCATAGTCAGATGCTGTTCTACGGAGTATTTCATAGTCAGCAGCAGGCTGAGTAATAAGTCATAGGGAAGGTCTCTTTGGTCTAAGGAGAAGAAAGAGATAATGTAACGGATTTTGCCATTTACGCAGATAGGTGCAGAGCAGGCGTCGCCAGAATGACTATCCTTAATCCACATTTCTGGGCCAAACATCAGGAAGGGAACATTATGCTCGCGGGCAATGGAAATGCTGGAGGTACCAACATCCTCCTCCAAAACACGCATACCTTGGATATCTTCAATTACACGCTGAAAGAAGGGGAGTGCGTAGTTTTTGATAACATAGCCATTTTCATCAATCAGCAGCATGCTCAGATTATGAATATTGAAATGCTGCTTGCTTTGCTCGTACAGGCCGTCTACATATTTTACAATGAATTCATGGGTTTTTTGATGTGCAACAATCTGTTCTTTGCTCAGCTTATTGATTTTGGGCATAGTTTCATGGGGCAGATTCATAGCGCGGCAACGCTGCCAGGATTCTGCAACCCATGGATGCACGTTAGGGTCAACAATACCCTCATCCATAAATTTTTTGTAATAAGAAGCTAATTTCTCTTTGTTACGTCTCTCTCTAATCATACACCTTATACCTCCATCAGCTCCTAGGAGCTGCTATTATCTTACGTTATTTTACCTCGCCATTATCAATCAGTACACGGCGAGCTCCGTAATATCGGGACTTCCAATAGGTATCCTGTAGGGATACAAGAGCAACACCCTTGGATGTGGTGGCACTCCAAAATTTTCCGTCGCCTGCGTAGATGCCAACATGGGATGCGCCGGCAGCGTAGGTGGTGAAAAATACTAGGTCTCCAGGCTTAAGCTGGCTTTGGGTGACGAAGATTCCGAGTAATGCTTGTTCGTCAGCCACACGGGGCAGCGTAGCCTTGCTTTTTTGGAAAACATATTGTACATAGCCAGAGCAGTCAAAGCCCTTGGGAGTAGTACCACCAAAAACATAGGGGACACCTTTATGCTTAGAGGCTGCTTTGACAATATCCGTGCCCTTGACCTTGCTGATGCCTTCTTTGGTAAAGGCAACCCAATTCAGCTTGCGATATGTTTTGTCATCAAGCTTGCCAGTGGCTTTAAGGTCGTTTTCCTTTTGAAATTTTTTTAGGGCGGATTCCGTAGCTTCTGACATATGGCCATTAGGAGCTTCTTTACTATAGCCTAAAAGCTGTAGCTTTTGCTGCGCAACCTTAGTGCGCCAATCACTGGCAGCTTTTGTCTGTTTATTTGCTTTGGTCGTTTTATGCTCCTTTTTGGCTTTCTTTTCAGAGTTCTTTTTATCTTTATTATTCTCTTTAGCTTCTGCTTTAGGGGTATCAGCATCCTGCTTGCTTACCTTGGGGGCAGAAGGAACTTTTTGCTGATGAACCGTGACTGCGTCAGCTTTTTTTGTGCTGATTTTGGGCAGGGGTGGCAAAGCTTTTCCAGAAGCAGAAACAGGTACATTACTGACAATGACCTCTGTCTGCCTGGGAGTTACTTGTTCCCTTGCTAGTGCTATGTGCGGCAGGCTGCCGAGGCATGCCGCAGTTAAGAGTATTCCTAGAAAAGCTTTGTTCATACTATCACCTGACTAATTTATTTAGCTGTAATTGTAAATATCCCAAGATTTCAGTTTACTGAGCTCCTGAATGCACAAGTCTATATCCTTAAGCAGACGGTCCTTTTCTTTAGGGAGAGTTGCTGCTAGAGGAATATAATTGGAAACATGGTTGCTTCTAAACAGACAGTGATGGTCCTCGGGAAGGTTGATATGCTCCATCATCAGATGCAGCTCCTGCATAAGGCCTGCAGGAGAAAGAGGATTGAACTTGCCTGCTTCGTACTGGTCTAGCAGCTCACTACCACGATAAAGCATAAGGCAGAGAGCGCTGACCATATTAGGCTTAATAATATTGATGGCTTCTGCAGTTGCTAAAGCGTGACGAGCACTGCCCTCCACACCTGCGATACCTAAAATTACCATCATGGAAAGCTTCATACCGCTAGCGGTAACACGACGACCTGCCTCGATAGCTTCTTCAGCGTTAACGCCTTTATTCACAGCCTTCAGGGTAGCATCGTCACCGGTTTCCATACCATAGTACAAAAGCTGTAGGCCAGCCTCCTTTAGCTGACGCAGCTCCTCCTCGCTTTTACGGAGAATGTCCTTAGGCGCTGCATAGGAGGAAACTCTTTGCAGCTTAGGAAATTGTTCGCGTAGTGCCTGCAAAATCTTCAGCAGCTTGGCAGTAGGTAATACTAAGGCATCACCATCAGCTAAGAATACACGACGAACTTTATTTTTACCATAGTAAGCCGCCTGTGCAATTTGGCGGGAAATTTCTTCATCTTTGAGTATTTGGAATGGCACGCCACGATACATATTGCAATAGGTGCATTTATTATGGGCGCAGCCACGAGTAACTCTTAAAATAAAGCTTTGAGCTTCACTGGGTGGGCGAAAAACAGGGGTATCATAATTATCAAAAAACATGGTAATAGTCTCCTTTATTCTCACAATTTGAATCATCTGGCGCCAGTGAGTTCAGGAAATAGTGTAAAGATTAATACACTTTTTTAGTTCTTTTATACTAGTATTATACTAGATTTTTTTCAATTTGTAACGTGTAAATGAAAACTTTTTGTTACTTTTCTTACAAAGAATTTGTGAATTTTAACGGGAGTGTAATATATAGTATACTAAAAATATGGAAATAGAGTTATCTATTAGCTTTATAATTGACAGTGTAAGGTTTTATGGATAAACTAGGCTTATAAATGTAAATTAAAAGGCTTATTGGTTTAAGGAATGCAGCCTTTGCTATACATTGAGCAAGGGGATAAGTCTAAATGATAAGTAGCTAGATAAAAGCAGCTTATGATTTGGCAGGGTATAAAAACTTTATGAGCCATAAATGTTGATAATAAGGAAGTGAGATATATGCTTGAACAATTTGCGAGAACGGAGCTGCTTTTAGGAAGAGCTGCCTTAGATAAGCTACGTCAATCCCATGTGGCAGTTTTTGGCATTGGTGGTGTAGGCGGTTATACGGTAGAGGCGTTAGCACGTAGTGGTGTAGGACACTTCACTTTAGTAGATAGTGATACAGTAAGTATTACCAATCTGAATAGACAAATTATAGCGTTACAGGAAACAGTAGGGCAATACAAGGTAGATGTTATGGCAGAGCGTATTCATAGCATAAATCCTGATGCTGTAATAGAAGTACACAGATGCTTCTTTCTGCCTGAAAATCAGGAGCAGTTTGATTTTTCTAAGTATGATTACGTAGTAGATGCAGTAGATACTGTAGCGGCAAAAATTGCTATCGTTATGCAGGCTAAGGAGGCAGGCGTTCCTGTTATCAGCAGCATGGGCGCTGGCAATAAAATGAATCCTGCTATGTTTGAGGTAGCAGATATTTATAAGACATCTGTTTGTCCTTTAGCAAGAGTAATGCGCCAGGCTATGAAAAAGCGCAACGTTAAGAATTTGAAGGTAGTTTATTCTAAGGAGCTACCCTTAAAGCCTGCTCCTGAAATGGCAGTTGCCTGTGCAGAAGAAGGCGTGCAAAAGCGTAGCCTGCCCGGAAGTATAGCCTTTACTCCCTCTGTAGCAGGTCTTATCCTAGCCTCAGAGGTGGTAAAGGACTTAGTGGATTATCATCCGCAGTACGAATAAAGGTATTGGGTAATAGCTATTTATATATTGTTAGTAGCGAGGCTGAAATTTGTATTGCAAATATGTACTTATCAATGGTTGTAAGGAAACTTTGCATTAAGAGCCATGGTAATTGAGGATATGTTTTTACTCGTTATCAATGAAGAATATTGGTTGTGAATGAAAAATGTAAAAAGGCGCTAATTTGAGAAAATACTCAAATTAGCGCCTTTTCTTTGTTTATGAAGCTAGTTTTGTCCCAGTTTCTTTTGGTGTGTGGAGTTATTAATTACATAACACCTGTAACTATCTTTTGTTCTACAGCTTTATTTGTAGTCTGTGCTTTTTTGTTGGCAAGTAATCCAGCTTGTGTTTTTAGACGCTGACGTATTTTGGCAATAAGGCTGTCTGACTCAACAACTTTTACTAAGTGCCCCATGCCTAAAATGCGAATCAAGAGCTCTATTTCATCAGTCTTATAATAGGTAATAGTCATTTTATAGACAACAAGGCTTTTGGCTTGGCTAATAGTTTGCTTTTTTTGTACAGCTTCACGCTGAAAGATGCAGGAGCTTTTATCCTTTCTTGCAAATTCTACCTCCTTTTCATAATCAGAAAAGGCTATAAGAGCGCGCTGTAGAGCGTTACGAGAATCATAAATTTCAATTACTGCAGTAAGCTTATTGGGCTTTAGCTTGCGTGCTTCCATGAGCTCTTTAGCAGGAATTGGATATACAGATTTGCAATTATCCTTTATATTACTCATATTATATATTCCGTATGAGCCATTGGTGACTGCTAATAGTCTGAACTTATCATTTTTGGGAGAGTATTCAATACGTAAGGGTATAACGTTTTCTACAGTATATAAGCGATTATCTTTGTTTGCCAAATAATCAAAGCTCAGATAAAGGTGTTTTTTTAGAGCATTGAGGACTGTGTAGAAATTGCTTTGATAAAGCTGGCTACTATAATCATCGCCATCGGTAAACTGGTCAAAGCAAACTACTGTATCGGCATTGTAAAGGGGCGTATACTCCTGCAGGCTTTGGCACAGCTTTTTTTCTTCTGCCACACTTACAAAGAGCTTGAAGCGCGGGTCCTCGGAAATAGTGCGTAGCCAGCGTTTTTCCAGACTAGTCTGGGGACGGGTTACATTGCTGAGGGTGGTAGTATAATTTCCGGATTCGTCCTTTTTGAACAAATGCCACAGCTTATAAAGCTTGCCGTGGATTTCGTTGTAGCGGGTATTGATTATCTCTTCAGCGCGGTTATCTGGATTGTCGCTATAGTTATCGTCAAGCAAGTCCTGATATTTACTATATATTGATTCATCCGTAATAATATTTCTGATGCCTTTGCCACTGATGGACTTATTTTCAGGATTAGCCTTATCATATTTGACAGCTGAGTTAATGATTTTACGCACTGTTTTGAAGTAACCGCTATAGATTCTATGAAAAAGAGGATTAATATTTTGAGCTTTAGACATTTTTTCCCTCCTCTCGGTAGATATCATACATGGAATTCATACATTGTATATCCTTAAAGAATTTTTCCTCAAGAGCTTTATCCTCAAAACTGATGCTTTCGATGCGTGTTATGTAGCTTCTCAGCCAGGGGAACATTTCGCCCGGGTTAAAGAGTTTGATGGTATAGGTAGCTGTTTGCGCTTCATCATCATAGATAAGCTGTCCTTGACGCTTTTCACGCTCCAGACGATTTTTGATGAAGAATTCATTGCTGCCTATATGAAAGACCACTTCGACACCTGTGGGCTGAGGGTAATCCTCTTTATAGAGGGTTGTGGACATGCTCCAGATATATTTGGTAAAGCTGTCACTGTCTTTTAATATTTCGTCAAAGTTGATACAGCAAAGTATCTTTTTATCATCCGGCTTTTGCATTTCAGCTTTAACCCTACCTAAACGCTCTGCTTCAGGCAAGGTAGTGACGTCTTTGATTTTGAAGACGTTATCCAGCATGAAGAAGTCGTAACGCTGCTTGGAGCAATAGTAGGCTAAAAGATAGGTACGTCCAGAATCAGTACTGCGATAAATTTTTAAGGGCAGTACTATTTCATTTTTTGTACCGATAAAGGTGTTATTAGGCTTACAGAGATTTAGGTTTACCAGCTTGTGATAATAGATAGCGTCTAGCAGCTGGTAAACAATTTCTGTATTGATGGCCTGAGCAATGTAATGATGCTTAAAGACAAAGGGAGAATCTTGCTGCTCCTCCTGCAGGTCAAGAAGGGTACTGCCAAAAAAGCCGATGTTTCCTGCCTCGGAAAAATATTGAATAGCAGAAAGAGTATCATCAGTCAAGTGGATGCTGCTATTTAAAACATAGGTTAGAGGCTTATTTTTGGTAATCCTTAGTAGACCTAGCTTTACATATTCATCAAGAATATAGCGGAGCTGGTCCTCGGTTATGACGGATGAAGGGTAGATTTCTGAATAATTATTGTCCAGAATATTTAGCATTTCCTCTTTAGTGTATTCCTTGGGAACAAATTTTGCCTTGCTGCCTGTGCCGATCTTTTGCTCACAAAAAAGACTGATGGGCTGATGTGCCTTGCAGGAATAATTGCCGTTGGAAAATTTAATAATATTGTCTACTGTGCTAAGCTCTGCCGCAACGCTTTCAGGAGTAGGGTTTTGGTAGAAGCAGATGAAGCCTTCTTCATCCATAAGTGTATCAAGAGTATATTGTTCATTGGGTATCAAGGCCTTGATTAAAAGAGAGCTATCAGCAAAGGAATAGGTTTTGCTGTTCTTGTCATAATTAATCAGCTTTTGGTCCACATAATGCTGTAGTATTGTTTCAGAATCATTTTCAATATAATCGTCGAAAACATTTTCCTTGTAGAAGTAATCGTTGTTAAGGATATGGAGAATTTTAGTTTTGGATACACCTTCTGGATGCTCGCGGAGCAGGTCCATAAGGTAAAAATGCATGGTCATATGGATTTAAATGAACGAGTTTTTAAGGGCATGTAGAAGGGATTGCTAGGAACCTCATGTGCGTCCAGCTTTAAAAAGTGAACATATTCAGTTTTATCCTTCCTAGTGCTGTGGGAAAAGCTGTTCAGCCAGTTGTCAATTCTACGCAAATAGTCGGCATAGGTAGAGCTGGTGACTGCATTGCCTTTCTTCTGCTTGTTATCTTTATTTTTGTTTTCAAGAAAATCTGAACGACGCTTATAGCCATAGATAAAAAAACTTCTAATATAGCTACGTGCTGTTTGAAAGCTTTGGATTAGTTCCTCGTGTGATGACGCCATCTGCATAACCCTCCTAGTCTATTTTTAATGCAGCTTCAACCCATGCTACAGTAAAGGTAGTATTACTATATTATAGCATAGTAAGCTGGAGTTGATGAGCTGAACTATGTCAATATTGGAAGATGGATTTGTATTCTGGTTGTTTACAATATTTGTCAATTAAGGATTGGTTGCTGCTATCTTCTGTTTTCTGCAAACGTTTTGGGATATAGGTAATGATAATAAAGGAGCTGCCGATTTTGCCGACAGCTCCTAAAAGTGTTGTTTCGCAAATTTGTTTTGGGAGTCTTTGTGCTACTATGTTTATTTCCTAGTTCTAAATGAGTGGAATCCTGTGTAAGCAGTGATGTTTATTATGGAAGACTTGTGTAGGCTATGCCTTCAACTTTTGGGGCAGTACATAGGCTACAGCCATGAATACCAGGCTTAAAGCCATCAGTCCCTCGTGACCAATGGTCAGCACAGAGGGAATATTAGGCGCAATTTTGAAAAGGGTTACCTTACCCATATCCATTGCATTGTAGAGGCCGGTGCTAACCCACCAGCCATAGCTGATAGAGAAGAGCCACGCACCCGCAAGACCACCAACTACTACACCTAGGGTTTTGATTTTATTGGCATAGGTGAAGGAAGCCAAAGCAGTACCAGGACAGTTGCCAATGGCGCCGAAGCCCAGACCGAAGATGGCTCCGCCAAGAACAACGGCTGCATTCATAGCTTTAATGCTGAAATGACCAGTGTTGAAAATCCCCATCATGTTAGCTGCTGCAATGAGGGCGCCTGCAAAGCCGATAGCAAAGAGGATGGTTTTCATTACTGTGAAATCTTCTAAGCGAAGCATTGCGCGGATGTTTTTTCTATATGCTGCGCCTGCGTTGTAGAGAGCGAAGCCGAATAGGCCGCCTAGCAGGATGGCTAGAATAATCTTAGTCATAGTTATTTACCTCCTTGGTACAGCTTTTTGATAATCAGTGCAGTGGGAATGGCAGTGGCAAAAACTACTGCAGCGAAAACGTAGCCGCTGATGCTGCTTTGGCTCATACCGCTCATCATATGACCGCTTGTGCAGCCACCTGCCATGCGGGAGCCGTATAAAATAAGGGCACCGCCTAAAGCGCCAGTGAAGAATTGTCTAGCTGCGCTAACATTAGTTTTTTCTAAAGCTGCTTCAGCTTCATATTCATCTTCTCTTTTTCTAAGTTTGCTGGCAATAAAAGCACCTGCTGGAATTGCCAAAACAAAGATGAAATCATAGTTCATGGGGTTTTGCATGGAGTTAATCAGCTTGCCCTTACTTTTAGCATAGTACTCATTGCTGCTAGTCCACTTACCAGGCTCAATCTCCTGCACTATTTGGGAATCAACCTTGCTGTGCATTAAACCAGAGAACATGGAAAATTGGGTAGAAACACCAACAGGCTTTACTAGCAGTGCCGCCAGAAAGAATACAAAACCTAATAATAATGCTTTGGGTAACCATTTTTTATCCATTATATATAACCTCCTAAAGTATTTTTCGTTTTCCTTGAGTATAGTTTATCAGCTTTATAGGATTATATAAGTGACTAAGTCACCTTAAAGAACGTTTTTCTAAGTATTTATTAGAAAATTTGACGAATATTTATAATTATTTTATGATTGGAGTAAGATATTGAGGTTATTTTGAGTTCCGTGGTTATGTTTTCGCTGAGCTATATAGTTTGTGTTATAGATTGTGGGCAAGATAAAAAGCTGAGTAGTCTTTTCTAAAAAGTTTCAGTGAAACATGTCTAAGTAAGAGCTGCTAATATTAAGAGAGCTATATGCTTGGTGCTTTATAGTGTGGAGCTTTTTAGTGGTGTAATGAATGCTTTAAGCATATTATTTACAGTTATCGAAATGATTAATATATAAAAGGAATGATAAAGATGGCAATGGAGTGTGCACAGGTTTTTGAAGAATATTTTCCTTTTTGGGATAAGCTTACTACGTCTGAACAGGAGCAGCTGTGTCGAAATGCGCAGATGGTAAAATATGCTAAAGGTCAAAACGTACATGGCGGAAATGTGTGTACAGGTATGATTATTGTAAAGACAGGCTGCCTACGTGCTTATATGCTATCTGAGGAGGGACGTGAGATTACTTTGTATCGTTTGCGTCCAGGTCAGATTTGCATGCTTTCAGCTTCCTGCGTGCTGCAAACTATAACCTTTGATGTCTTTGTAGATGCGGAGGAGGACAGTAAGTGTTATTTGATTAATGGTCCTGCCTTTAAGGATTTGTCTGAGCGTAATCTGTTGGTAAAAAATTATGCCTTAGAGACTGCGGTTGGCCGTTTTTCTGATGTTATGTGGGTAATGCAGGAGATTCTTTTTATGAGTATGGACAGACGTGTGGCCAAATTCCTTTTAGAGGAGGCTGGCGATGGCGCTGTAGTTAAGCTTACTCATGAACAAATTGCTAAATATATGGGTACTGCCAGAGAGGTTATTTCTCGAATGGTTAAATATTTTGTGGCTGAGGGCGTGATAACTAGCTCCAGAGGCTCGATTAATATTACAGATAAGACGAAGCTGCGCAAGCTGGCAGAGTAAAAAGAAATAAGCCGTTGTCCCAGGAAGAGAGGAATGGGACAACGGCTATTTCTCTATATTAGCTCCCCAGCTATTTAGCTAAAGCTTGCTCACAGGCAGCTATTACCATTTCACAAATAGTAGGATGGGGATGGATTACTGCGCCTAATTCAGCTACAGTCAGCTCCTGCTGTACCGCTAGCGTCAGCTCGGCCAGCATATCAGTTGCGCGGGGACAAACCAGCTGTGCGCCTAAAAGTATACCACTTTCAGCTGCACAAACCAGCTTTAAGTATCCGCTTTCGCTGCCTTCTATCAGGCATTTGCCATTAGCACCTGTCAAGGCCTTGCCACATTTTACGGCGATGCCTTGGGCTTTGGCTTCCTCTTCGGTTATACCGACGGAGGCGATTTCGGGATTGGTGTAAACGCAGCTCGGAACAACTGCTTCATCAATAGCAGGCTCATTACCTAAAATAAGGTCTACTACGTTTTTGCCTTGAGCAGAGGCCACGTGTGCTAATTGGATGTTGCGTGCCTTTGCATCACCAATAACGTACATATTGGGAATGCTGGTACGTCCCTGTGCATCGCCTATAATAGCACCGCGGTTCATTTCAGGAGCACAGCCCTCGGTAAAGAGGCCTGCTGTATTGGCACGGCGGCCTGTTGCAACAAGTACGCCGCAGCCTTCAACAGTGGATTCTACGCCTTTTTTATCAACATAGGTAACAGCCATTTTACCGGGTTGGCCAGTGATGGAGGTTACATTAACCTTAGTCTGGATGTTGGCGCCTTGTTTTTTCAATAGCATGGTGAGGCGTTGAGCGATTTCCTTATCCATAGGCGGTAAAATGTGGTCTGCCAGCTCTAAAATGGTTACCTTGCAACCCAAGGGAAGATAAATGGAAGCACATTCCACGCCGATAACACCGCCACCAATGACGATAAGTGAATCAAGGTTTTTGCCACCGTTTTCCAAAAGCTCATTACTAGTGTACACACCATCTAAATCGTGACCAGCGATAGGTGGTACAAAGGGAACGGAGCCTGTGGCGATAATTATATCATTTGCTTCGTATACTTCACCATTACAGGTGATTTGTTTTGCCCCTGTTACCTGAGCTGCGCCTTCAATAACAGTAACCTTGCTCATTTTCATCAGATTGGCAATACCTTGGCGCAAGCCTTCTACAATCTTAGCCTTACGCTCGTGGATGGCTGCAAAGTCGTAGGCAAGACCATCTACCTTAATGCCAAGCTCAGCAGCCTTAGCCATATGTCTATAGGCCTCGGCGCTGTGGAGGAGGGCCTTGGTTGGAATGCAGCCTCGATTAAGGCAGGTTCCGCCCAGCTGGGCTTTTTCAAATAGTACAACATTCAGTCCGGCAGCACCAGCCTTGGCAGCAGCTTCGTAGCCACCAGGACCGCCACCGATAATTGCCAGATCGTATTTCATAATATACCTCGTTTTATTCCTTCCGCAAAAGCAGGTTGGTAATATCTTGAGCAATAGTTTGTTGCTCTTGGCCTTGAGGCTGAAGTGCCTGCATTAGCATATTTGGCTCAAGAAAACAGTTTTGGAGCAGTGCAGGAATTTGCTGTAGATAGTCTGCTGCCAAACCGTCCGACCAGAGGAGTACTTCAGCTAAAGTATTGTTCCTGATAGTATAGTCTAAGCGTATTAGGCCCCAGTCAAAGCGTGCTTCGACGGAATGCTCTAGCTTAGTTTGTTTGCCGTAGCGCCAGGATGGTGCTGCAAATTTAAGGCAGCTTTGCTGTAAGGCTTTGGCATCAATAGCTGCAGAGGCAAGCTCCTGCACAGGCAAGCCATAGACTTCACCAAAGGCTTGCTTTAAAGCTTCTTTAAGGAAGGAAATACTTATATTGGGATTAAAGTCTTTAAGATTAGCTACGCGGGAACGGACGGATTTAACACCCTTAGCCTGCAGCTTTAGTGGAGATACCTGCAGATAGCGAGCCAGAGGCTCTGTGTTAACATCTACCATTAGGGTTCCATGGTGGTAGCTGGTTGCGCCTGTATGGTAGTAGGCGTGACCGGAAAACTTTTTGCCATCCACTGTTAAGTCGTTACGACCGTTACGCACTGCTTTGATTTTTGCACTTTGTACGGCGCGGAGGATGACCTCTGTTTGCTTGTCCACATCAAAATCAACAGATGGAACAAGAAAAGTAAAGTTTAGATTACCTAAATCATGGTATACTGCGCCACCACCGGAAAGGCGGCGTACTAGCTGACCTCCATCTGCCTCTAGTGCCTGATAATTGCATTCACTAGGAGCGTGTTGGTTACGTCCTATGACTACAGTATGCTTATTTTGCCATAGATAGAGGATGCATTGACCTTCGCGGACATGCTGCAGCAAATATTCTTCTAAGGCTAGATTGTGGATGGGATCAGTATTATTAGTGTCTATTACAAAAAGCTCTTTAATCATATCGCATTTTGGAGGAGTGGCTATCTGCTGTATTTAGTGCGGCTGTGCATACAGCAGATAGCCGTCTATCTATATGTATGGAGAGAATCAAACATTAAAGCTATAGCGGAGCACTGGCTTACGGGCAGCCTGTACCTCGTCAGGACGGCCGATGTAGCAGTTATGAGGTGCAGTGTGGAGAGATTCTGCATCTGTACGTGCTTCCTCCAAAATTTTGAGGAAGACATCTGCTGCTGCATCCAGGGTTTCCTTGCTTTCGGTTTCTGTAGGCTCCACCATCAGTGCTTCATGTACGATTAAGGGGAAGTACATTGTAGGCGGATGCATACCAAAATCCAAAAGACGTTTGGCAACGTCCATAGCAGAGACACCGGTTTCGTGTTTAAGCTTGTCTAGGCTCATAACGAACTCATGCATGCAGGGAACGTTATAGGCCATATCATAGCTATCTTTTAGCTTACTCATCAGGTAATTGGCGTTTAAAACTGCACCTGCAGATGCAGCAGGAATACCTTCCTTACCTAAGGTCAGTACGTATGTCAGAGCGCGAACAACTACGAGGAAATTGCCGTAGAAGCTGCGGACACGTCCCATAGATTTTTCTGGAGCTGTAAATGCAAAGCCGTTTTCAGCCTTAATTACTCTAGGAGTAGGCAGGAAGGGCTCTAAAAATTTTTTACAGCCTACAGGACCGCTGCCAGGACCACCACCGCCGTGGGGAGTGGAGAAGGTTTTATGTAAATTGAGATGTACGCAGTCAAAGCCCATATCGCCAGGGCGTACATGTCCCATGATGGCATTAAGGTTAGCGCCGTCGTAGTAGCACAGGCCGCCTGCATCATGGACTATTTTGGTGATTTCTAAAATATTAGGATCAAAGAGACCAACTGTATTGGGGTTGGTCAGCATCAGACCTGCGGTATCAGGACCAACGGCCTTGCGCAATGCCTCTAGGTCCACACCGCCGTTTTCGTTAGAGGGGATAGAAACAACCGTGAAGCCTGCCATTACTGCAGAGGCAGGGTTGGTGCCATGAGCAGAGTCAGGTACGATAATTTTAGTACGAGCGGTATCTCCGTTAGACAGGTGATAGCCACGCATCAGCAGCAAACCTGTGTATTCGCCATGGGCGCCTGCTGCCGGCTGAAAGGTCATACCATCCATGCCAGTAATTTCGCATAGCAGCTGCTCAGCTTCGTACATTACCTCTAAGCAGCCCTGAGCTGTTTCTACAGGCTGAAGGGGATGGATATCTGCAAAGCCTGGTTGATTAGCCATAGCCTCGTTAACGCGGGGATTGTATTTCATAGTGCATGAGCCCAAGGGGTAAAAGCCATCGTTGACACCATGGGTTTGCTTCATTAGCTTAGTATAGTGACGACCTAAGTCTATTTCAGCAATTTGGGGTAGCTTGGGAGCCTCACTGCGCAGCAGCTTGCTGTCAAATGCTACTTCAGGTACATCACAGATTGGTAGCAGGCTTTCCTTGCGGCCAGCCTTACTGATTTCAAATAGAAGCTCCATTATGCACACACCTCCTTCACTAAGGTCAGCAGCTTATCCATAGCGGCTTTGCTGTTAAGCTCGGTGCAGCACCATAGCAGCTTATCTTCTACAGGTAAAGGACCAAGGATGTTGTGTGCTGCTAAATGCTCATTCAGCTTAGCTGCATCCACAGGGCAGCTGGTTAAAAATTCATTGAAGAAGGGGCCGTCAAAGGACAGCTCAAAGCCAAGCTTATTTAGCTCAGCAGCCAGATAGTGGGCATGACTAGCGCTAGAAACAGCGGCCTGCTTTAAACCATCAGGGCCCATAGCAGCTAAATATACAGAAGCAGTCATAGCACACAAGGCCTGATTTGAGCAAATATTAGAGGATGCCTTTTCGCGGCGGATATGCTGCTCTCTTGCCTGCAGGGTGAGGACGAAGCAGCGTTTGCCGTTGGCGTCTACGGTTTCACCAACAATACGACCGGGCAGCTTGCGCATCATTGCTTGCTTACAGGTCATAATGCCAAGATAAGGACCGCCAAAGCTTAAAGGCATACCTAAGGGCTGGCCTTCGGCAATGGCAATATCAGCGCCTAGCTCGCCAGGGGTTTTCATTAGGCCCATAGAAATAGGATTTACGCTCATAATGGCCTTAGCACCTGCTGCGTGAGCTGCTTCAATAATAGTAGCAGCGTCCTCGATTTGACCAAAGTAGTTGGGGCTTTGGATATATACTGCAGCAGTAGTAGGCTCTAAAGCAGCCTTAAGTGCTTCAATATCAGTTGTATAGTTCTTTGCAGGTACAACAGTAAGTGCTACATTGCGGCTGGAGCAATAGGTTTTTAAAAGCTCGATGGTCTGCGGGTCGGCAGCACCAGAAACAATTACAGTGGTGCGTTTGCGCTCCTGACACATAAATACAGCCTCAGCAGCGGCAGTGGCGCCGTCATAAACAGAAGCGTTGGAAACATCCATGCCCATCAGCTCGCACATTTGAGTTTGGTATTCAAAGATGGATTGTAGCACGCCTTGACTGATTTCAGCCTGATAGGGAGTGTAGGCTGTAACAAATTCCTCTTTAGAGGTAATAGTTTTAACGATTGCGGGAATATAGTGCTTGTAAGCGCCTGCGCCGCGGAAAACACTGCTAAAGCGTTTGTTTTTTTCGGCTAAAGCAGTCATTTTTTCTGTAACCTCAAGCTCAGTAAGGCCTTCAGGAAGGTTTAATTCTTTAAGTCTTACATCCTCAGGTACTACGGCAAACAAATCATCCATAGCTTGCATACCGCAGGCGGTCAGCATTTCCTGCTGCTCGGCAGCGGTAGCGGGAATGTAGCTTCCCATAATTTACGCCTCCTCAGCACAAACCTGTTCGTATTGAGCAGCGTCAAGCAGCTCTTCGGTGTCGGATACGTTTTCAACCTTAATCAGCCATGCATCATAGGGAGCCTCGTTAATAAGAGCGGGGTTGTCTAAAAGCTCTTCGTTTACAGCTGCTACAACGCCGGTTACAGGGCTGAAAACATCGGATACAGCTTTAACGGATTCTACGTCAGCAAAGGTTTCGCCAGCAGCAACATCATCGCCCTCTTGCGGCAGGTTAACGAAAACTAAATCGCCTAATGCGTCTTGGGCAAAATCACTCAGGCCGATAACAACCATACCGTCTTCTTCTTTAATCCATTCGTGAGATTTAGTATATTTTAATTCTTCAGGAATCATAGCCATGATAAAATCCTCCTCAATTTTTATTATTCTTAGTTATGTAAGTTTTTAGCGTTTGTAAAAGGGCAGAGGGATAATTTCGCAAGCAATGCGACGTCCACGTACATCAACCTCTACTGCGGTACCTACATCTGTATGACCAATCTCTAAGCGTGCCATAGCAATAGCCTGTCCAATGAAGGGGCAGTGGGTTCCGCTGGTGGTATGGCCAATCTTGGTATCACCAATAAAGACATCCTGATGCTCGCGGACAATACCACGACCTGTAACCTTTAAGCCTACGCGCATAAACTTGGGCTCGCCATAGGCCTCCAAAGCGGTTTTGCCGATGAATTCTGTCTTGTTCATCTTAATGCCAAAGCCTAAATCAGCTTCAAAGGGATTGATTTCTTCATCCATTTCGTGACCATACAGGGGCATTGCAGCCTCCATACGCAGGGTATCACGGGCACCTAAGCCACAAGGAATAAGGGCAAACTCCTCGCCTGCCTCACGCAGCAGCTTCCATAAACGCTCTGCATTTTCTGCAGCGGTATAAATTTCGTAGCCAAACTCTCCAGTGTAGCCAGTACGGGAAATAATGCAGTCCATACCCTGTACGTCCACATGACGCTCACATGTATAGTATTTTTGCGGCAGCTTAGCCGGATCAACCAGCTTAGCCATAATATCGGCAGCCTTAGGACCTTGAAGTGCAACCTGAGCCAGGCTATCAGAGATATCCTCGGCCTTGGTGCCTTCTAGAAGGTTGGCCTTCATATGCTCAAAATCCTTATGGCGATTAGCAGCGTTAACTACTACAAAGTATTCCTCCTCGCCAAATTTGTAGACGATAAGGTCATCAATTACGCCGCCGTGTTCATTGCACATAACGCTATAGCGGACGCGGCCAACGGTCATATTAGTAAAATCGTTGGTCAAAAGGTGGTTGAGGGTAGCAAGTGCAGTGGGGCCTGTAAATAAAATTTCGCCCATGTGGGATACGTCAAAAAGACCGCATTCCTGGCGTACTGCCATATGCTCCTTAATAACGCCTGTTTTGTATTGAACAGGCAGCAGGTAGCCAGCAAAGGGTACTATTTTACCGCCTTCGGCTACATGCACATCATAAAGAGGTGTCTTCAATTCCATGTAAAAGCTCCTTTCATGATATATGGCTTGCTGGGGAAGCCTGTTTTTAGATAAAAAAAGGGCACAAACCCCCATTAGGTGAGAGTTTGTGCCTCTGTACTAAACCTGAAAGATTCTCTGCATATGCAGATTGCTTCTTTGGTGCGTTAATAGCTCTCCAGAGTTTCGTCCGAAGCCGGTCCTTTTGCCTGAGAGTTCTTGCGTCCCCTTCGGCGCTGCAAAGCAGTCTCTCCCGGTTTCATCATCCGAATGTTGAGTCAATATAAGTTTTTTTATCAGCGAAATTTGGCTGATTTTATGTTCATTATAGCTCAATTTGTTAATGTGTCAAGATGCATGAGCATAAATTTTTTTGCTTAAAGTATGGGACGATTTTTGCCCGCTAAGGACGGGGTTGTTGAGAATATAGGCGAAATCAAGGGAGGTGGGTGAATTGATGTTATAGAAAATGCTTAAAAATTTTTTGCGAAAAAAAGGCGGTTGTTTTTGTTTTTGGGGAAAAGTGATAAAAAGCTAACAAAAAAGACACGAATCGTAGAAATAGGATTCGTGTCTTTTACTTTTTTACCGGAGTGGAGTAACGTTGAGGGCTAGGTAACCATTGCGACCACGAGCAAGGTCATACATTACGATGTCACCATCGCTAAGCGTCCGAAACCCCTTCATGCGTATGGCTGTGTAATGTACAAAGGCATCCTCGAATTCGTTTACCACAATGAATCCAAACCCTAGCTCAGGGTTGAACCATCTCACCGTTCCGATAATCATAAAATCACCACCTTTATTAGAGATAATGAAATATGATTACCATGAAGAATATAATCTTCGCTTTCAAGAAGGAATTATAAACCTAATGTTATTAAAAATCAATAGAGAAGATTTAAATAAACAAATTGTATTATACAAAAACGAAATATGCAGAAAATGTAAGGCTATAAAAATTAAAAATTATAACTATATGCCTGCTTGGAACACTTGTAGGTACTAAATTTCTAAAATTAGTCATTGGTTGCAATTATAATTTTGCAGGTGTATAATCTAAACAGTGTGCGGGTATAGTTCAGTGGTAGAACAATGGCTTCCCAAGCCATGTGTCGCGAGTTCGAGCCTCGTTACCCGCTCCATAAAAAACGCAGTCCCGAAGCCTTACGGCTCCGGGACTTTTTGCGTTTGTGGGATGTATATAGCTATTAGCAACTATTAGTCTGATAACTATACTATGTAATAGATTATATACCTATTGGTAGAAAAAAGCTAATTTAATTACCACCAGCAGTCATTTTTGTGCTGATTGTGATGCTTGTAGCCATGATGTAAGCCTGCATGGAATGCCTTGGGAGCAGGACCACGGTTGGCACGGATGGCATCGCGTTGCTCGGGAGTCATGTTTTCCATACGGTTGCGCATTTCTTCACGCTTTTGCATATCATCCTTAAGGAAGGCTTCAACCTCCGCTCTTTGCTCAGGAGACAGATTATTCATTTTTTCCTGTGCACGCTCCTTACGTTCTGCATCACGTTGAGCGCGAAGCTTTTTGCGTTCTTCATAACGTTCGCGTTGTTCGGGAGTCATACGCTCTAAGCGTTCCTTTTCCCATTTTTGACGCAGCTCTTCTCTTTGCTCAGGAGTTTTAGACTCCCATTCCTGACGCCATTTTCTGTGGAGCTCGTGTCTTTCTTCAGGAGTCATATTGTCCCAGGCTTCTTTGGTAATGCCAGGGTGATGATGGCGTAGGTATTCGGGAGCCTTAGGAGCTTTATGAGCGCGGCGACCACCGTCATGGAGCGGACCATCAGGGGGGCAAGGCTTATTGTCTTCGTTAAGGATACGTTGTACTCTTTCTTTCATGGACGGCTTAGCAGGGGGAGCAGGGGGCTCTGCTGCAAAGGCACTAGCACAGAATGCAGTTAAAACAGCACCGGCAATAATAGTTTTTTTCCAATTTAATTTCAACATATTCTTCACTCCTTATATCATTTTATTGTTTAATATATCTCTTTGATTTGTCTTTATTGTAAAGGTAATTTATGACGAATTTATGTTTTTTGGCAAGAAAAATAAAATTTTTTTGTCACTATTTCGTCATATTATAGTTATAATATAAGGTAAAAAGTGTAGGCAGATAGCCGTGGAGGTGCTGATATGAAAAAGATTCTCATTGCTGATGATAATAAACAAATTACTACTATCTTATCTAGCTATGCCAAAAAGGAGGGCTTAGAGCCTGTTGTTGCTTTGGACGGCAAAGAGGCCTTGGACTTGTTTTATAAGTATGAGTCTGGAATTTGTATGGTGCTTTTGGACGTTATGATGCCAGAGGTTGATGGCTTTGAGGTGTGTCGTAGGCTGCGCAGAACCTCTATGGTGCCTATTATTATGATAACGGCTAGAGGCGAGGATTATGATAAGATTATGGGACTTGATATTGGCGCCGATGATTACGTCATCAAGCCTTTTTCTGCCAGTGAGGTTATGGCCAGAGTACGTGCTGTTTTGCGACGTATCAATTTGCCGGAGCAGCCTAAGCAGAATGTGCTGGAATATAGCAATCTTTTTATAGACCTGGACAAATATGCTGTTCGTATTGATGATGAGGATGTGCCTTTGACTAAAAAAGAGGTTGAGCTTTTATGGACCTTGGCGAAGAATAGCAATAAGGTTTTTAGTCGTGATAATCTTTTGGATAGCATTTGGGGCTATGATTATTTTGGTGATAGCCGTACTGTTGATTCGCATATTAAGCGTTTGCGTGCTAAGCTGGATAAGTGCCAGCACGATGCTTGGGATATTAAGACTATTTGGGGAGTTGGCTATCGCTTTGAAGCCAAATAGGGAGTGCCTATGAAAAATAGAATTGCAATTAAGCTAATGTTATATTTTTCGGCAGTGCTGCTTTTGTTTGCCTTAATCATAGGTGGAGTGTTTTATCAGTCCTTTAAACAGCATACTATTGAGATTAAGGAAAAGGAAATGCGCCTGCGTGCAGATAGGATTGCAGCTGCCATTAGTGAAAATATGGATAATCTGGAGCGACGTTTTGGTTCAGAAATTTCCAAAAGTCGTTTTGTTACCCTGCTAGATAGAGTTTCACCAGAGATTGTTTGGGTAATAGACCGCGACCGCAACCTGAGCATGAATGTGGAGGATATGCGCAGCGGTGAACTGCGTCGTCATCATCGTCGCCACGAGCTGCCAGTGCCAAGGCTTTTTGCCAATAATGCAGATGAGCCTCCTGCTCCACCTAAGCCGCCGAAGGATTCTAAGGAGGCCTATGCTAAGATGCCTAAGCATATTAAGGATAAGGTGGAGGAGTGCTTTAATGGCAAGGGCTTTGTATTAGAAGAATATAATGATTTGTTAGATGGTGTAATGCTTACTGTAGGTGCGCCTGTTAAGGATAAGGATGGCAATGTGAAGGCTGTGCTTTTGCTGCATTCACCTGTGCGTGGCTTACAGGCCGCTGTGTGGAATGGCTTAAGCATCCTGATAATCAGCTTGTTGGCAGCTTTAGTATTGGGTGTGGTCGTTAGTATATTTGTCAGCTGGCGTTTTACTAAGCCACTTAATATAATGAAGAATACAGCAGAGCGTTTGGCAGAGCGTGATTATAAGGTGCGTAGCAGTATTGTGCAAAAGGATGAGGTTGGCGATTTAGCTAAAACGCTGGATGTTTTGGCGGAGCGTTTGCAGCTGGCAGACGAGGAAAGTCAAAAGCTGGAAAAGCTGCGTCGTGAGTTTATTGCCAATATATCCCATGAGCTGCGGACACCTGTAACTGTTATTCGTGGCAGCTTGGAGGCTATTAGAGACGGTGTTGTTACGGAAAAGAATGAGGTGGAGGAGTTCCACGAGCAGATGTACAAGGAAAGTATTTTCCTGCAGCGTCTTATTAATGACCTTTTAGATTTATCTAGATTGCAGAATACGGATTTTCCTATAGAGAAGGAGCCACTTAATCTTTGTGATGTTATTCAGGATGCAGTGCGAGGAAGCCGCCGTATGTTCATGGAAAAGCAACTAGAGATTAAAGCAGATTTAGATAGGGATATATGTATGGTTGATGGTGATTATGGCCGTTTACGTCAAATGCTAATGATTTTTCTACATAACAGCATTAAGTTTTCGCCAGAAGGAAGCAGTATTCAGGTACAGCTTAAGGGTGATGAGCTAAAGATAATTGACCATGGCTGTGGTATGAATGCAGAGGAGGCAGAGCACGCCTTTGAGCGTTTTTATAAGGCTAGAAACGAGCATAACAAAACAGGCAGTGGACTTGGACTTGCTATTTCTAAGCAAATTGCATTGCGTCACAATATGCAGGTAAGCCTGGCAAGTAAGGTGGGCGAGGGTACGACTATAACGGTAAAATTGGAGCAGACGTCTTGACCTCTCCGTCTGCTCACTACGTTCGCATCCACCTCTCCTTAAAAGTAGAGGCTTAAGTTCAATCAAAGGTAAGGCCGGTTCAGACTACCTTCTCTTGGTCTGTTGGTAATTCATCTTGTCCCCTTAAAGGGGAGCCGTACGTTATATAGTAGGTTAGCCTCTGGTGTCAACAAAAATTGGACATTAATAATACAGGAGTTGAATTTCATGAAGAACATAAATTATGGCTGGCATGGTCTGACAGCCGTTATTAGCGGTGGTACTAGTGGCATTGGCTTAGCTGCTGCAGAAAAGCTGCTTTTAGACGGAGCACAGGTTTTTGTTTTAGGACGCAGCAGGGAGCGGGGAATGCAGGCAGTGGAATATTTAAAGGAACAAACTGGTGGCGAAGCAGTATATATATCCTGTGATGTGGGCAATGCAGAGTCCTGCCAGAAAGCAGCTATAGATATTAAAGCAAGGCTGCTTGGTAAAGCCTTAGACATCCTTATTAATAGTGCGGGAGTATATCAGGAAATGCGGTTGGAGAATATTACCGAGGAAGATTATTCCTACATTATGGATATCAACCTTAAGGGAACTGTTTTTTTAACCAAGTCTATGTATCCTTTATTGCGTGATAATTTTGAAGGTGCACCCTGTATAGTTAATATTGCCTCCGATGCAGGCATTAGTGGTAATTATGGCTGCCCAATTTATTGTGCGTCTAAGGGTGCTATTGTTTCTTTGACTAAGGCGCTGGCTTTAGATATGGCACCTAATGTACGTGTAAATTGCGTGTGCCCTGCTGATGTAGACACACCGCTGCTGCAAAATCAGCTTACACCGGATTGTGGCTATACTAAGGATGATATGGCAGAAGCATATCCTATAGGACGTATTGGTAAGGCCGAGGAGATTGCGCACGTTGTTTGTAGCATAGCATCTCCTGCTAACAGCTTTATGACTGGCAGCATAGTAGCAGTGGACGGCGGGCTGACTGCAAAATAGCTATCTCCTTCCTTCTGTAAAAATATAAACCAAATTGCTTAGATGAAAAAACTGGCGGAGAGTTACGTTTTTTAGACAATAATATGCAATAGTATACAATATAAAATACTTATTAAGTAAATAATGTGATTTATGTAAAGCTCTGGGAAACTGGAGCTTTTTTTGTTGGATAAAATGTATAAGAGTGTTATAATTGAGCTATACGCGTTGGAGGATAAATGCATGGATAAAAATGCACAAAATACAGTAAATGTAAAGGCTATAGATGTAAAAAACGCCCCCATAGGCGTTATAGACTCTGGTGTAGGCGGTTTATCCGTCTTAAAATGCTTGCAGCAGGCACTGCCTCAGGAAAGCTTTATATATCTTGGCGATACTGCTAGAACGCCCTATGGTAGCCGTAGTGAAAAGGAAATACGTAGCTTTGTAGAGGATATGCTCGTATGGTTGGATAAGCAGGGAGTAAAGCTGGTAGTTGTTGCTTGCAATACTCTTACGATGTTAGGGATTGATTCACTCAAGAAGGACCACAAATTCTTACTTGTTGGTATGTCTAAGGGTGAAAATCTCCTTTTAGCAGCTAGTAAAAAGAAAAGAATAGGCGTATTGGCAACTCAGTTTACTATTGGTACAGAGGCTCACAAAGAGGCTGTGCTCAATGTTGATGCAGAAGCTAAGGTTTTTGGTGTTGCTTGTCCGGCGTTTGTTCCTTTAATTGAGGGCGAAGCCTTTGATAGTGTGGAGCTGGCAAAGGCGATAGAGGAATATACAAGCATATTGAAGCAAAATGATGTTGATGCTCTTATTTTAGGCTGTACTCATTATCCATTTATTAAGGAAGAGATTGCCAAGACTATGGGCAGCGATGTTGCTGTTATTGATCCTGCAGAAGCGACAGCAGAGCTTGTTAAGGCAGAGCTTGCCCGCCATGATTTGCTTAATGCTGAAGGCGCGGGCAGTGTAAAAATTTGCTGCACAGCAGATTTGGAGCGTGTGGAGAGACTTGCTAATAAAATGCTTCCTCAAGAGCAGTGCTGTTTTGAGAAAATCAAGCTTAAGGCTTAAACCAGAGGAAATCTTAACAAAATAGTTATTAAGGCAGGATTTTTCTGATAAATGTCTAATTCTTAAAAGTGCGAGATAATATCATTTATCAATATCTGAAATTAATAGCTGCTTTAAAAATAGCTTATTAATATATTCTAAAAATGCCGTTCGGGCAATGCCTGTAGCGGTATTTGCTTTAGGTAAATCTACAGCGCCCTGATGGGGACTGTATGATGCAAATAAAATATCTTAATATAAAGAAAGGTGGTAACCGTGGCAAAAAAAGGAATTTTAAATGACGAAAAAATTGTCGGTTCACCTATTGTCCATCTGACAGGCATGTTCATAGTGCTATTTTTCTTCTGGATGGTTATGTCTGGAAGAACAGAGACAAAGTTTATCATCTATGGTGTTCTTACGGCTGCAGTAGTAAGCTGGATAACATATCCGCTGCTTTTAGTGCCTAATAAGGATGCTAGCAAGAAGTACTTTGTTTTTGGCGTGTCCATTCCTAAGTTCATTTGCTACTTCTTTTGGCTGATGTGGCAATTGGTGCTGGCAAACGTGGATGTGCTTTTGGCTACAACATCGCAAGAGATGGCCATTGATCCTAAGATTGTGCGCTTTTACTTTAAGGCCGACAATCCTATGGCAACTGTGGTGCTGGCAAACTCCATTACTCTGACTCCTGGTACTGTAACCGTCAATGTTACTGAAGATGGCTTGTACGAAATCCACGCCCTGACTCCAGGCGCTGCCAGTGGTGTGCTGGACGGCTCTATGCAGAAAAAGGTTGCAGCTCTTTATGGAGAAAAATTTGATTTTGCAGTAGCGGAAGAGGAGGCTTGATTATGAATATTATCTTTATGATTCTTATGGTATCCATAATATTTGTAATTGGTGCTATGCTCCAACGCTTATTTAACGGACCTACCATTTATGACCGCATGAACGGCTTGGGCGTTGTTGGCGCCGATACCATATTGCTTTTGGTATTATTCGGATACATTGACGAGCGTCCTGATATGTATGTGGATATTGCAATCTGCTATGCTATGCTTGGCTTTGTAGGCTCTGTAATCGTGGCAAAATATTTGGGAGGTAAAAAGATATGATTTGCGGTATCTCTTTTGACTCCATCAGAGAGGTTGTTGCGGCCTGCTTTATGCTAGGTGGCTTAATCTTCTTTGTAGGCTCTGCTATTGGTATGCTGCGCCTTCCAGATTTTTACACTAGGATTCATGCCTCCGGAAACAGTGAAACCCTGGGCTGTATGCTTTCCTTTATTGGACTTATTATTTACGAGGGCGCTACGCTTACCTCTGTAAAGCTGGCCTTCGTTTTCTTGTTGGTTTTCTTAGGAAACCCTATTGGCTCTCATATTTTGAGCAAGGCAGCCTATAAGTCTGGTCATCCTGTTTGGACCTTAAAGACCAAGGGTGCTAAGGCTATTATTGAGCCTGAAAAAAGTACAAGTGCTGACGAGCCTGTTGGTAATCTGCATGAGGGACACGTAGCAGGTCCTTCTCCTATTGAACATATCAGTAAGGGCAACAGCACCTTCAAGCGTCGCAGAAAATTTAGAAAGGAGAAGAAATAAGATGCAGATATATGTTATTGAAGCTGTTTTGCTGATTTTTCTTATCCTGATTACCTGCGCAGTTATTTTCTGTAAGGATATCCTCAGTGCAGCTATTATCTACAGTGGCTTTAGCTTTACTGCAGTGCTGCTGTATTTGATGATGGGTGCTCCTGACGTAGCCTTTACAGAGGCTGTAATCGGAACTATTTCTACGATCTTCTTTGTAGCTTCTCTGAAGAAAATTGATAGGTGGTGTAAGTAATGCGTGGATTAGTAGCTGTATTGTTAGCTGTTATTACGGGCATGTTCTGCTCCTTCGTAACATACCTGCCTACTATTGGTGATAGCCAGGCTGCACCTAACCAGCATGTTACGCCGACCTATATCTCCCGCAGTGCGGAGGATACAGGTTCTCCTAACATCGTAACTGGTGTTATTATTGACTACAGAGGCTTTGATACTATGTGGGAAACCTCTGTAATGTTTTTGGCAGGTTTAACTACTGTGCTGGTATTAACAAGCAATCCTGTGGGCCGTCGTCCTGAGGAGGAGCCCGAGAATCCTGAGGAAGGAGAGATCATCAAATGAAAGAGCCCTTTGGTGGTATCATCTTGAATGTAGCCTTCCGTATGCTGGTGCCCTTTACCTTGGTTTACGGCGTGTACGTATTGTGCCTGGGCGAGTTTTCTCCTGGCGGTGGTTTTCAGGCAGGTGGCTTTTTGGCAGTGGGCGTTTTGTTGAGCCGTTTGATTTTAGGTGCGGATACCAAGTTTAATATTTCCGGCAAAACCTCTGTAGTTATGGCTGGTGTAGGCACCTTTATCTATGCCTTTACAGGATGGCTGACCTTATTTGGTGGTGCAAAGTATTTTCTTGATTATAACTATATGCCCATTCATATGGAGCCTGTGCATGAAATGCATGCCATGGGCATTTTCCTGATTGAGATTGGTGTTGCCATCTGCGTTATGATGACCATCATCAATTTGTTAGACGCAATTGTGAAAAGGGGTGACGATGATGGAAGTGTTGAATGAGTTTTTAAAAACTAAAGGCATCTACTCCTTGGTTATGATTTTATTCTTCTTAGGCGTCTATGGTATGGTTTTGAGCAAAAACTATATGAAAAAGCTTATGGCAATGAACGTAATGCAGGTTGCCGTAATCTATTTCTATCTTTGCCTGGCGCAGAAGGATGGAGCTATGATTCCTATTTTGAACGGCTCTACAACTGACCCTAATGCGTATATCAACCCTTTGCCCCATGGCCTGATGCTTACTGCTATTGTTGTAAGCCTTGGTACTACTGGTGTAGCATTGGCGCTTTTAATGCGTATTAAAGAAATCTACGGCTCTGTTGAAGAGGTAGAGGTATTGAGGAGGGCCAGCAAATGATGCAGCATGCTCCTGTTTTTATCGTACTTTTACCGCTTACAGCATCACTTCTGTGTATGCTCTTTAGCCGTATTAGCAGAAACCTTGGCTCCTGGATTGTTATGGCATCCATTGCTGGTGCCTTTGCCAGTGCAGTAACTGTTTTAAAGCAGGTTATTGCTAGCGGTGGTCAGGCAGTTCACTACTGGATGGGCGGTTGGCAGCCACCTATCGGCATTGAATTTGTTATGGACCCCTTAAACAGTGTTTTAGCTGTTTTGGTAACCTTTATTGCCTTTATGGTTTCTCTCTATAGCCGTCCCTTCGTTAAGGATGAGGATTGGCTTCATGTTGGTGGTTATTATACACTGTTCGGACTTTTGACTGTTGGTCTGTGCGGTATGATTATCACCGGTGACGTATTTAACCTGTATGTTTATCTGGAGATTATGTCTTTGTCAGGCTATGGCCTGATTGCCTTGGGCGGTAGAAAGTCCATGCTGGCAGCCTTCAGATATTTGCTTATTGGTACCATTGGCGCTTCCTTGTACTTATTAGGCGTTGGCTATATGTACGCATTGACTGGTACCCTGAATATGGCTGATTTGGCTTCTCAGATTGGCAATCATCTGGATTCTCCGCTGGTTGCTTTGTCCGTAGCCTGCTTTATTATCGGCTTTGGTATTAAAATGGCGCTGTTCCCGTTGCATGGCTGGCAGCCTGATGCCTATACCTTTGCTCATCCCGGTGCTGCTGCCTTCATTGCAGGCTGTATGAGTAAGGCTCCTGCCTACGCAATGATTCGTTTCCTGTACTACATTTTCCGTGTTGATAATCCCATCGTACAAAGTGCACTGGATGTAATCGGTATTTTAGGCATCGCAGGTATGCTGATTGGCTCTATAATGGCCTTGGCGCAGTACGACTTCCGTCGTATGCTGGCATATTCCTCTGTAGCACAAATTGGTTATATTGCAATTGGTGTTGCTATGGGCAATGTGTATGGCTTTATTGGTGCAGTAATGCATATCATCAACCATGCCTTTATGAAGAGTGCTCTCTTCCTTGTTATAGGTGGCATTGAATATCGCTTTGGCGAGGTCAACCTGTATCGCTTGGGTGGTATGAATAAGAAGCTGGCCGTCAGCTCCATTACTGTTGTACTGGCAGCCTTCTCCATGATTGGTCTGCCTCCTACCTGCGGCTTCTTCAGTAAATGGTATTTACTGATGGGTGCCTACACAGGCGAGCAATATTTCTACATGGTGGTTCTTGTTATCAGCTCTTTGCTGAACGCGATTTACTTCTTCCGTATTATTGAGCAGATGTTTATTCAGCGTGAAGCATCTCTGACCGAGGTTCATCCTCATAAGGGCAGCCTGGGCTTGCCTGTAGAAATGGTTATTCCTATTCTGGTAGCAGGCATCGGCATCCTGGCTCTTGGCTTCTACAGTGTAGATATTGTTACCAATATCGTTAAAATTGGCTTGCCGGAGGTGTTTGTAAGATGACTATAGTAGATTGCAGACCTTTTCTGGCCGTAGGCGTATCTCTTTTAGCGGCAGTTTTGATTGCCTTTAGTAGAAAGTGGCCTAACCTTCGTGAATCCTGGAGTGTAATTGCTTCCATTCTTAAGGTCGGCATTGTGCTTTCTATGGTTCCTGCCGTTTTAGATGGCAATGTATATACATATACTTTGTGTCAGTTAACAGATACTGTTGGCTTAACACTGCGTACTGATCCTGCAGGTATGATTTTTGCCGTTTTGGCTTCAATGCTGTGGGTGCCTATGAACTTTTATTCCATAGGCTATATGCGTTGTAATAATGAAAGTGAGCAAACAGGTTATTTTGCAGCCTTTGCTATTTGTCTTAGTGCCGTAATGGGCATTGCTATGGCAGAAAACCTGTTGACCTTCTTCTTCTTCTACGAGCTTTTGACTTTGGCAAGCTATCCGTTGGTTTTACATAAGCGTAACGAAGCGGCTTTGATGGCTAGCCGTAAATATTTGATTTACACCTTGATTTCTGGTCAGCTGTTCTTAGTTGGCGTTGTTGCTGTATACTGCATTTCCGGTACCATGAGCTTTACTGCAGGTGGCTTTTTGACCACTGATATGGCTCCTAAATGGGTGCTGCAGGCAATCTTTGTCCTGATGATTATTGCAGGCTCTGTAAAAGCAGCAGTTATGCCTTTACATGGCTGGCTGCCGGCAGCAATGATTGCGCCTACACCTGTTAGTGCTCTGCTTCACGCAGTTGCAGTTGTTAAGACTGGTGTTTTCAGCGTACTGAGAATTATCGGCTTTGTTTTTGGACCTAAGCTTTTAGCTGAGCTGGGAGTTGTTGATGTACTGGCGTGGACTGCGGCAGCAACCATCATTATTTCTTCCTTCATCGCTTTGCGTCAGGACCATTTGAAGCGCAGATTGGCCTTCTCCACTGTAGGTCAGTTGTCCTACATTGTTTTAGGCGCTGCTCTTATTTCTCCCTTGAGCATCAAGGGTGCGTATCTGCACTTGGTTGCTCATGCTGTCATGAAAATTACCCTCTTTATGTGTGCAGGTCTTATTATTGCCCGTACTCATAAAAATAATATTAGCGAGCTTCATGGTATAGGCAGGCGGCTACCAATTACGATGACCTGCTTCACCATAGCATCACTTGGTATTGCAGGTATGCCATTTTTAGTTGGCTTTGTCAGCAAATGGAATTTGGCTCTTGGTGCTTTGCAGGCAGGCAAGCCTTTGTTTGTAGCAGTTTGGGTTGCCAGTGCTCTTTTAGCAGCAGGCTATTTGATTCCTGTATGCAAAATGGCATTCTTCAAGCCAGAGCCTGAGGGCGGCTTTGTTGAATATGGTGATATCAGCTATTCTATGCTGATTCCTATTTGCGTAACTACCTTAGCAGCAGTTGTTCTTGGTACTGTTCCTGATATTTATCCGCATTTCTACAAGCTGGCAGTTATGACCTCCGATGCCGTATGTGCCGGTTGGTTACCAGGGGGGTGGCTGTAAATGAGTAAGAAAATGGTTTATATGCTGATTGCAGTGGTTTTAGTATTGTCCGTTGCAGCTGAGCTTTTTGGCATTCATATTCATGCTCCTCATTGGTGGCCCTTGCCCTTTGGTTACAATATTTTCTCTGGCTTTGTTGGCGGTTGGATTTTAATAATCCTAGCTAAGATGATTATGACTCCGCTGCTGCAGCGCGAAGATGACTACTACGAGAAAGGCGGAGGTGAGAATAATGACTGATATGGTAATTCATCCCGGCCTTGTGCTCATTTTTGTAGGCATTTTAGCAATGCTTGTACCTAAAGTATTGCGCAAAGTTGTATTGGCAGTAGGACCATTTGCTGCACTATACGCAGCATTATCCCTTCATATTGGTACAGATGCTACTTTTTCTGTATTCGGTACAGGCTATCAGCTTTGCTATATGTACGTAGACAAGCTTAGCTATGTATTCTGCATGATTTTTGCCCTAATGGCATGTATTGGTGGTATTTATTCCTGCCATAATGAAAATAGAATGGAAGCATTGTGCTCCATGTCCTATGCTGGCTGCGCCTTAGGCGTAACTCTTGCTAAGGACTGGATGACCATGATTTTGTTCTGGGAGGCATTGGCTATTACCTCTTTATTCCTTATCTGGTGCCGCAATACTCCGGCGTCCCGTAAGGCTGGCTTCCGCTACCTGTTAGTGCATATGCTGGGTGGTAACCTGCTGTTAGGCGGTATCTTCTTAAAGGTAAGCCAAGGAGATTTTTTGATTACTAATTTGTCCTCTGGTGCTCATGATATTGCCTTTTGGGCAATCTTGATTGGCGTAGCAGTTAATGCTGCTATTCCGCCAGTTAATGCATGGTTGGTGGATGCATATCCTGAAGGCACCATTACAGGCAGTGTATTTTTAAGCTCCTTTACTACTAAGGTTGCTGTTTATAGCCTGATTAGAATTTTTGCCGGTACAGAGCTTCTTATGGGCTTTGGCTGCTTTATGGCATTGTATGGTGCAGCCTATGCGCTGATGGAAAATGATATGAGACGTCTTTTAGGCTATCATATTATTAGTCAGGTTGGCTTTATGGTAGCAGGCGTTGGTGTTGGTACCGCCATGGCTATCAATGGCGCAGCAGCGCATGCTTATTCTCACATTCTGTACAAATCCCTGCTCTTTATGTGTGCAGGTGCTATTATTTACGCTACTGGTATTCGCAAGATTAATCAGCTTGGCGGTATGGCAAAGAAAATGCCCTTTGTTGCAATTTGCTTCTTTGTGGCTGCCT
>USBG01000007.1 GCA_900552855.1 uncultured Phascolarctobacterium sp.
AGATGCAAATAGCTATTGTGATGAATGTGCTAAGCTAGCTGAGTCCGGTGAGCCTTTAAACATAGATAATATAAAAATGAAGGTTGTGGAGCTGCCTGTTAGCGCTACTGAGGATAGAGTTGTAGGTACATTGGATATTGAGCATGCTATTAAGCATGGTGAAAAACGCTTTGAAGCAGGCATTTTAGCTCAAGCCAATCGTAATATTTTATATGTGGATGAAATTAACCTGTTAGATGACCATGTGGTAGATGTACTGTTAGATGCTGCTGCAATGGGAATTAATACTGTAGAACGTGAAGGCGTGTCCTATTCCCATCCTGCACGCTTTGTTTTGGTTGGCACAATGAACCCAGAGGAGGGCGATATTCGTCCTCAGCTTTTGGACCGTTTTGGCTTGTCCGTTGTTGTAATAGGCGAGCATGACCCAGAGCAAAGAGTGGAGGTTATTAAAAGACGTTTGGCCTATGAGCTGGACGCAGATAAGTTTATTGCTAGCTTTGCCGAGGAGCAAAAATCGTTGGGTGAAAAAATTGTTCAAGCTCATAGGCTTTTGCCTGAGGTTACTATTGATGATAAAATGCTAGCTTTAGTTGCAAAGCTGGCTGTGGAGCTTGGAGTGGATGGACACCGCGCTGACATCACTTTGATTAAAACAGCTTTGACAATGGCGGCTTTTTGTGGACGTAAGAGCGTGGAGCTGTCCGATATTAAGACTGCTGCTAAGCTGGTGCTGCCACATCGTATGCGCCGTCGTCCCTTTGAAGAGGGGCAGCTGGACTGGACTAAAGTGGAAGGCTTCCTGGACGCAGAAGCCTGAGGGAGGATGTGCTTATGTTAAGCTGCAAATTTCTTCCCTTTGCGGCCATTGTAGGTCAGGAGCAGGCAAAAAAAGCCTTGCTTATTGCTTTGGTTAATTCCAAGGCAGGCGGACTGTTGATTGGCGGCAAAAAGGGTACTGCTAAAACCACCTTGGTACGCTCTTCTAAGGAGCTTATTGCACCTCAGAGTATGGTGGAGGTACCTTTAAACGTAACAGAGGATATGCTTTTTGGTAGCATAGATATTGAATATGCTGTTAGTAAGGGTAAACGTCGTTTCCTGCCAGGAATTCTTGGCAGAGCGGACGGAAACATTCTTTATATTGATGAGGCTAACCTGCTGAGACAGGAGCTGCTCATGGCGATTTTAGACGCCAATATTGCCGGCCTTAACCACGTAGAGAGAGATGGTATTTCTTATAGTCAGCCTGTACATTATACGGTTATTGGTACTATGAACCCCCAGGAGGGTACATTACCAAGCCATCTTTTGGACCGCTTTGGTATGTACGTGGATGTGGATAATATTGAGTCCGTCGAAGAGCGAACCGAGCTCATCAAAAGAGTACTGCGCTATGAACGCAGTAAAGGTGAATTTGCCAAAGAATATGCCCAGAGTAATAAGGAGCTGGCAGAGCAGATTGTTGCAGCTAAGGCGCTTTTAGGCCAAGTAGAGATTTCCGAGGCTATGATGCAGCTTGCGGCGCAAATGTGCGCTCAGGCATTCTGCGCCGGCCACAGAGCAGAAATTTATCTGCTTGAGGCAGCCAGAGCCTTGGCTGCGCTCAGTCAGCGTACTTATATTTTGCCCAAGGATATGCAAGAGGCGGCTGTTTTTGTACTGCCCCACAGAATGCGTAAACCACCTGAGGCAGAGCCTGAGGAGGCAAATAATAGTCCTGAGCAAAATGAAGATCAGGAGCAAAGCAAGGATAGTAAAGACGATAATCAGCAGGAGGATAATCAGAGTAATGATCAGGAGCAACAGCTGCCACCTCCTGCTTTAGATAATACTGACGATAACAGCAGCGACGATGCTGGCGATGATACAGAAAATCAGGAGCAACAGGATAATAGCTCTAGTCAGCTTGCGCCTGATGAGCAAATTGCGGAAATAGATAAAAGCTTCCGTTTGCCTAAGCTGGTGCTTGATTTAGGCAAAAATAACGCTGTGCGTAGGGGCAGTGGCAAACGCAGTGCTACTAGAACAGACCTTAAGCAGGGACGCTATGTGCGTGCGGAGCTGCCTAAGAATAAGGTAGAGGACCTAGCCTTTGATGCCACTATTAGAGCAGCAGCTCCCTATCAGCGTATACGTGAGGATAATGGTTGTGCCTTAAATATTCAAAAGGAAGATTTACGCCAAAAGGTACGTGAAAAACGTATTGGCAATACTTTTTTATTTGCAGTTGATGCCAGTGGCTCAATGGGAGCACGTAAACGCATGAATGCTGTGAAAGGTGCAATTTTTTATATGCTACAGGATGCTTACCAAAAGCGTGATCGTGTTGGTATGCTGGCTTTTCGCAGAGATAAGGCCGAGGTGCTGCTGCCAATTACAAGAAGCGTTGATTTGGCTCAAAAATGCTTGGCAGAAATGTCTACGGGTGGTAAAACTCCTTTGGCAGATGGTTTGGCAACAGCATTGCTGACCTTAAGCAGGCTTAATAAGCGTGACAAGGAGCTGGAGCCAATTTTGGTATTGGTAACAGATGGTAGAGCAAATGCTGTTATGGAGAGAGAAACAGATCCAGTAGGCAGTGCGTTAAAGATTGCAGAAAAAATTCGTAAGGCTCAAATAACCTCCGTTGTTATTGACACGGAAAATGATTTTATTAAGCTGGGAATAGCTAAAAAATTGGCTCAGACTATGGGTGCAGCCTATTATAGCTTAGGTCAGCTAAGCAAGGAACAAATACTACGTATAGTACGTAATTTAGGCGAATAGAGGAGAAAATAAATGAAGAAAATAGTATTTTTATTGATGCTGATGGTAACCATGCTAGTAAGCGGAACAGCTTTAGCTAATAATGAGACTGCCAACAACAATTTGAATTGGGAAATCAGCATGCAGCCCAAACCATCTGCTGAAGAGATAGAAGCTGCAAGGTGGTCAATTATTGTAGAAAATGATTTAGGAATTTATGCCTATGATATGGATTCTGTAGGCTTTGTTGAAAAAAACGGCGTAGCAAATCATAACGAGGTACAGGTTTTAGTAAAAACAGTATTTACCAACAAGGATGTTATGAAAAAGCTGAATGAGCAATATGCTAATAAGCTGGAGAAAAAAGAAAAGGTAGCCTATTGCAAAATGGATATGGAATACAAAATGGCTGAAAAACAATATACCGTAAAAACCATGCAGGTATTCACCAATAAAGATCGCCAAATTGACGTCAAACACAACAAAAAATTTGCTCCTGTACCGGAAAAAACCTTTGCAGAAGCATTGTATGAGGTATGCCAGCAATTTGTTGTAAATGTAGAAGCAGCAGAAAAAGCAGCTGCTAAGTAATTATGCATTGATAACGTTTAGTAGTACATGACCATGCAAGACTGGATGTACGAAAAAGTATCAAAATATTTTTTAGGAGCAATAGTATATGAAAAAACAATTCTCAAAGGCTTTATTGATGACAGCATTAATTTGTGGCGGTGTGTATATGGGGGGGATTGATGTATACGCAGGGGAAATACAGGAGTTTACTTTGGATCCAATGGTAGTAACAGCAACAAGAACTGAAAAAAGGGATTTGGACGTTCCTGCGACCACTACTGTAATTTCTGCTCAGGAGATTACAGATGCTGGATATAAGAATGTCTTTGATGCTATTGAGCATCAAGTTGGTATAACCAGTACTGGTTATGGAGATGCAGGTCAGGATTTTGGCTTTAGCTCTGGTCGTACTGTAATTAGGGGCTATGACCGTGGCACTCTTGTAATGGTTGATGGTATTCCCATGAACTTGAAAAATTACAATTCTCTGGGTGGTATTCCTATTGATATGGTTCAAAGAATTGAAATCATTAAAGGTGCAGCAGATACACTTTATGGCAGTGAGGCCATGGGGGGTGTCGTTAATATTATTACTAAAACGCCATCTGGACAAGATAAGTTTACTGTAAAAGGAACTGTTGGTAATTACTATAAGGATTATGGCGTTACCTATTCTGGTGATAAGGTATTAGTAAGCTTGTCACGTGAGCTTACCGATTCCTATGATGATTGCAACGATTTTCCTGCTGGTTCCGATACTGACTGGTGGATTGGTAAAGGACAAACTAATAGAGCTGCGTTAGCTGCCAAACTAAACGATAAATTGGGCTTTAATTTTATGTACCAGGAAGGCGATATCACTAGGGGTGGTCATAAAATAGGTAAAAAGCCTCAAGATTACAGCTATGTTTATGAAGACAAAAGATTGACCACTGGTTTGCATTATAATGATCCTGATGCAGGTGTAAAGGGTACCATTGGCTACAACTATAGACAAGCTGATGGATATGATTTTGTAAAAGATACAAGGGTAGGTTCTTCTGCTGATTTGTCAAGCTATATTGGTGATATTCAAAAGAGCTGGAAGCTGGGTGATGACAATCTGTTAGTTGGCTATAGCTATAAACGTGAAAATTACGAAAATTTGGTAACTACAGCTAATAAGGCTCATAGAACCAGTAACTCTGTTTATGTATCATATGATCATAATTTTAGTGACAAATTTAGCGCAACAATTGGCTTGCGTGGAGAATTGATTGAGGACCCTGTCGAAGATCAGGATATCATTAATCCTCAATTCCAAACCTTGTATAAATTTGATGAAGATACATCCTGGTATATTAATGTGGGCAAGGCTTTCCAAATGCCTACTGTAGATTCCTATTATGGCAAAAAGGCTGCTGCTAATACTTTGAAGCCTGAAGAAGGCTGGACCTACGAAACCGGTATTAAGAAGAATTTTGATGATAAGAGCCTGCGTTTAGCGGTATACCATATGAAATTTGATAACAAAATTGGTTGGTCTGATAAGGATATTGTAACTGGAGAGCAATACGCTATTAATAAGGGTGAATTTAGAAACACTGGCGTAGAAGCGGAATTCACTCAAAATATTGATGACAATTGGAGCTATTCTTTAGCCATCGGCTATGGCAACCCTGAAATCAAGGATCCTACTAAGAAAAATCCGCAATGGGTTCAGGATAGTGGACGTTTAGATGGTGCAGCAAGTGTAACCTATGTTAAAGATAAGGTTAGAAGCACTTTGTCCTATAAATATCTTGGTGATAGAGAAGATTACAAATCTAGACAAATTCCTGATCGTTCCAGATTAACTTGGAATACATCCTATAAAATGACTGCTAACGATACTATTACATTAACTTTGAACAATCTGCTTGACCATAAGAACTACGCTAACAGATACGGCAATCTTGATTTGCCATTCAACTGGCGTGTATCTTACACTCATACTTTCTAAGCTTTTTTCTTTTCATCTTCCATATTGGTGGTGCTACGGCGCCACCACCTCTCATGAGGTAATTGGTTATTGAGTATATTGTAAGAATATAGTTGGCAAATTGCGTTCGATTATATGATTTGAAATAAATATTTAGACTGATTTAAATTTGAATGATACGTGCTATTTTAAGCGCGATTCTATATATTTTGTACAGACAATGGGGAAATAAAATGAAGCTTTGGCGTTTAGTGGCAAGCATGCTAATGGCTATGCTTTTACTCCTTTGTGGATGTGGCTTGGATGATGATGCTTTGGAGCAGACTAAGCCGTATTTATCAAAGAGTGAGCGTTATTATGGCATGCGTGATGCCAACGGTAATTTAATAAAAAATATACCGCAGCCTAAGCGTATAGTTTCTCTTTGTCTGCGTTCTGATGAAATTTTGATGGAGCTTGTAGGACCTGAGTCCATATGTTCTTTAAGCAAATGGGTTGATGATCCAGTTATTTCTAATATTACAAATGAAGCCAAGCTGGTAAAAGGCAGGTCAGTTCCTGCAGAGGAATATATCCTTTCGCAAAGACCTGATTTTGTTATTACTAATCAATCGCAGTCTCCAGATATGATTCAAAGACTGCGCAGCATAGGAATACCGGTGTATGTTTGCAAAACTGCAAAGACTATAGAAGATACCAAAACGCTGATTCTAGACCTGGGAAAACTGCTTAAGCGTGAGGAAAAGGCTCAGTCCATGGTTGCGGAGATGGATACAGTATTAGCTGATGTAGCAGCTAAGATTGCATTGATTCCTGATGATAAACGTGTTGTTGTTTATCGTTTTAGCGTCAGCGGTGGTAGTGGTGGCAAGGGCACATATTACGACGATTATTGTAAGCATGCAGGCGTAATTAATGCGGCTGCCAAGATGCGGCTGTGGGGAACACAGCTAATGCCTAAGGAGCAAATAGTCAATGCAAATCCTGATGTAGTGTTTTTGCCTACATGGGATTACACAGGCAAAATTAATCTTGATTATTATGTTGATGAAATAGCTAGAGACCCTGCAATGCAGACTGTTTCTGCTATCAAAAATAAAAGAATGTATTTGATTCCTGATAAGCACATGCTTGATTCTTCGCAGTATATGGTAAAGTGTGTAGAGGATATTTACGATGCTTGCTATGGTAATGCCAAGCCAGTGAAGTTTTAATTATTTACATAGCTAATTTGCGTCTCATTTGTTGTGGATAATTAAAGTATTTGAATTTATTCTCAAATGTAGTATAATGTCTTTAGTATTATTTTCTTAGGAGGCGTAGCATGTCGGAGACTGTCATTGAAGTTAAAAATTTATCTATAGGTTATGAAAACAAGGTGGTTATTTCCGACGTGAATGCCGCTATTAAGCAGGGCGAGATTGTTGGTATTATTGGTTGCAATGGTGCAGGCAAGAGTACTTTTTTAAAAACAATTCGTGGCTTATTACCTAAGAAGAGCGGTGAAGTATTGTACTTTGGCAAGGCCTTGGAGGATTATGACGACAAGGAGCTGGCCTGCCGCGTAGCCTATTTGCAGCAGCATGTGGAGGTTGGCTTTGGCTATACAGGACGCGACATTGTTCTTGCAGGCCGTTATCCCTACATGAAATGGTGGGAAAAGGAAAGCGGCGAGGATGAAAAGCTGGTGCTGGATTGCATGGCCTATACTGGTACTCTGGATTTGGCGGATCGACCTGTGACAGAGGTTTCAGGTGGTCAGAAGCAGCGTATTTTGCTGGCTAAGGTTTTGGCTCAGCAAACTCCAATCCTGTTTCTTGACGAGCCTACTACAGGTCTTGATATGGTATATCAGGAGGAAATTTTCCGCTTTGCTAAGGAGCTGGCGCAAATGGGCAAAACTGTGCTGATGGTTGTTCATGAGTTGAATTTTGCTGCTAAGTATTGCACCCGCATCCTGTTGTTTGGCGAAGGCGGATTGTTGGCTGATGCTCCGCCTGAGAAGGCTTTTACTGAGGAGCTTTTAAGCCGTGCGTATAAGGCGGATATTTCTGTTGTGAAAAATCCTCTTAGTGGTAGCTTGGAAATTTCTACTAAAGCCAAAACTGAAGGAATAGCAGAAGAAAAAAGCTTACTGCAACGTATTTGCAGTAATTGTTAAAGGATAAGTATATATTTTATGAGGCGCTGCAGTTTTCTGTGGCGCCTTTTTTATCAAGGTCTGTTATATAAGAAAATGGTGAAAAATGAAGAAGCTGATATTTTTAGTAGCATTATTTAGTTTGTGGGTACAGTCAGCATTTGCAGGAATTAATTTGGAAGCTGTGTATCCATACAATATGGAGCAACGCAATTTACAAACTGTATATGGTGGCAGTACTGTTCCTTTTTATATAAATGCAACCACCTTTGATGTTTCTTATGAGCAGGAGGCAGAGGTTATCGTAAATTTGCCTTCTGGATTTGTGCCACAGGCTAATCGTCAATGGAGTGTTGAGGAGTATAATGACGGTTATATTGCAAAAACTAAGTGGTTGCTACCTGCTGATTTTGGTATGAGCTTTGATTTGTTATATGTTAAGGCTGAGCCAGGCCTCGCAGCTGGTACGAGAGAGGCTGTAGTAGAGCTTAAGAGTAAAAATATTTCTGAGAGAAAGAGAATCAGCTTTAAATATGAAAATGGCGCAGCAGAAGGAAAGCAAGAAAAAGCTATAGATATTGATAAAAGCAAGTTTAATTGGTATATACAGTCCGTTACTCTTCCGGTGGATAATACTGGTAAAAGTGACGATAGAGCTGAAAATGGCGTTATTTATATTCGTGATACAGCGTTAGAGGGCTTTCGCAACCGAGTAACTGGAGAAGGGGCAACTAGCTGGTCTGCAGTATTTAATCATCCTGCTGCGCATTTACTCTTAGATATGCGCAATCCGCAAAAAGATGTCCGTGTATTGCGTTTTAAGGCTGAGTTGGTTGATAGAGCAACAGGTAAGGTAGCTCCGGGACTTTGCACATCAGGCAAGAACAATGAGGACAGTGACCATGGCTGGGCTGGCGAAACAGGTAATAATGGTGAAACGACGGCTTTAATATCTTTAGACGGCAAAAAGACGCAGTCCTTTATTATTCCGTTGTATATTGATTATTTTACAGTTTTGGAGGGTGATTACAGTTTGCGTGTTACTGTGTATGGCAATGGACAGGAAAAGGTGCAGGAGGTGCCACTGAAAATTGCTAAAAAGCACAGTCTTGGTATGTTGGCAGTTGGTTTTAGCTTTATCTGCGCTGTAGTGGTTTTGGCATTTGCTTATAAGCTGAAGCAATGCGTTTATGACATAGGCGCCAAGGGTGCTATTACGGTGGCACTTTTTGCAGCGTTGGCCTTTGGTGGTATCACTATGCCTACAACGCTGATTGGTGATTTACTACATGTGTTTTTAGGGCCATTTTCAGGACTTTTGACAGGCCTGTTAAGTGGAATGCTGCAATACCTTTTGATAGTTTCCTTGTTGGTGCTTTTTAGACGACCTGGCGTGGTAAGCCTGCTTTTCTTTGTTAAATATATGCTGACAGGTATTATGTTTGGTCATTTTACTCCTTTAGGCTTTTTAAGCTGCTGTGTTTCTGTTGTTGCATTGGAAGCGGTGCTGCAGCTAAGCGGTTTTTACAGACAAACGGAGCTTAAAGCACATTTTATGGTTATGTTTTCCATATTACTAGGCGTGACAGATGCATTTACAACCTTTATAAATATGGAGCAGATGATGTTTTTTTATCGTTTATATTATGCTGATTGGTATTTGGCATTGTATATGCTAGTTAATGGTTTGCTTTATAGCAGTATTGGTAGTTGGCTTGGCTATAAAACAGGCAGCAAGCTGCAGCAGGTAATGGGGGAATAGCTATGCTTAAGATTAAAAATTTTTCATATCGCTACCAAAGCAGAGCTAATTTTACCCTGCACGATATAAGCTTAGAGCTTAGTGAAGGCGAAATGCTGCTTTTGGCAGGACACAGTGGCTGTGGCAAATCTACACTTATAAAGGCTATCAGCGGTCTTCTATGTGGAGAACAGGGACAAACCCTAGGTAATATATATCTTGATGGTATGGATGTGGCCAAGCTAAAGCCAGAGCAAATAGGCCTTTTGGCAGGTACTGTTTATCAATCTCCTGACGACCAGCTTTTTGCCATGACAGCGGGCGATGAGGTTGGCTTTGCCTTGGAAAATCAAGGACTAGAGTATGATTTTATCAGGTCCAGGGTAAAGGAAGCTATGGCAATGGTTGGTTTGGCAGGCTTTGAAGAGTATGGTATTCATCAGCTGAGCGGTGGACAAAGACAGCGTTTGGCGTTGGCGTCCATTCTTGTTACTAGGCCTAAGCTGCTCATTTTGGATGAGCCTGTAAGCCAAATGAATCCTCAGGGAGTAAAAAGCTTTTTAGAGCTGCTGCTACGTTTGAATAAGGAGGAAAATATCAGCATCCTTATGATAGAGCATCGTGTAAACGAGCTGGCAGAGTATTTTCCAAGGCTGGCTGTGATGGAGCAGGGAAGAATTATTTATGATGGCTGTATAGAGCAAGCGTGGCCTATTTTGGCTGCTAAAGGCGATGTAGGCGTACGTGAGCCGCAAAGCGTTAAGCTGTGCAGGGAGCTGCAATTATCAAGGCTGACATCAAATAATGAGCAAATTGTAGACCTTATTAAACGTGAGTGCCAAATATCATATATTAAAGAAGCTGATAGGGGTAAAGCTATATTGAGCCCAGAGAACCCTCGAAGTACTCATAATGAACATATAAATATTGATAAGGGGAAAATGTATACTATAGCTAATATGCCAATAACAGCTAAAAATGATAAGAAAAATGGTCAAGAAAACATATTGTTAGAGGTACAGCATGTTTTTTATACATATCCAGGTGCTACGGAGCCAACTCTTAAGGATTTAAGCTTTACCATTCCAGAAGGCAAAATAGTGGCCTTAATGGGTTTTAATGGTGCGGGAAAAAGCACCTTGATGAATATTTTAGGTGGCTTGTCAGAGCTGGAGCGTGGTGAAATTAAGCTTGGAGGCAAATGTATTAGCAATGCTTTAGACGGTGTAGGCTATTTGCGGCAGGAGCCTGATTTGATGCTCTTGGCTGATACTGTAGAGCAGGAGCTGTGCTGGAATAATAAGCTTATGACATCTACGGAGCTGGAAGAGCTTTTAGGCAGGCTCAAGCTTACAGAATATCGCCATGATTTTCCTTTGGCATTAAGCAAGGGACAGCGTTTGCGAGTAGTTTTAGGTTCCATGCTAGCTAGAAGGCCTAAGCTGCTGCTTTTAGACGAGCCTACTACAGGGCAGGACGAGCAAAGTCTCAATGAGATTAAAAGGTTGCTTTTAAGCTATAAAAATGCTGGTGGTAGTGTATTTATTTGTACCCATGATGTGGAGCTAGCTGCAGAGCTGGCAGATAGGGTGCTACTTTTAAGGCAGGGCGAAATTTTGGTAGATGGCGCTGCTAGGAATATACTTAGCGATAAAGCATATCTTAGGGAAAGCGGTCTTAACGCTACAGCTATTTTAGATATTAGCGAAAGGCTTAATATACCAAACTGCATTTTAGCCAAGGAGGTGAAGCACTATGTCAGTACGTCAGCTATGGGAGGGCAGTGATTCCTATTCTTGGGCAAAAAAATTGAACGGCAGAACTAAGCTGCTGTTTTTAATGCTGTTTGCAGTGCTTACAATTACTATTGACAATCCACGCAGTCTCTTTCTTCTTTTTAGCATAACCTTGGCTTTGCACCTAGCAGCAGGTACTACAATTTATAAATGGCGTGTGCTAGCTGTTTTATTGCTCTTAGGCTTATGGGGCTCAATGTTTAGTCAGGCCTTGTTTTTTGCGCAAACACCACGTACACCTTTATTTACTATAATTGCTGCCGATAATGGCTTTTTGGGACAGCTGACAGGCGGTTTGTACGTTTATCGTGAAGGTATATTGTACGGGGCAGTGCAGGGGTTACGCTCTGCTAGTATGCTGGCTTTAGGACTTTTGGTGTGCTGGACTAGTGATCCAAGGCAGCTTTTGCAGGCTCTAATGGCGTGGCGTTTATCGCCTCAGTTGGCCTTTATGTTGGTAACGGCTATTAGGTTTTTACCTGTGTTAGCTGCAGAAACAGGAGAGGTTATTACGGCCTTGCAGCTGCGTAGTGCTACTAAAAGTGGCAGAACAGCAGTCATACGTCATTTGCCGTATATTGCTAAGCCTCTTTTATCTCGTTGCCTAAGACGTGCGCAAACACTTTCATTGTCCGTTGTTAGCAGAGGGTTTTTTCTAAATAACGGCATAGCAAGGAAGCAAAGCTGGGATTGGCGTGAAAAATATTTTTGCCAAGGCTTTGCAGTGATGGTTTTGGCAGTTGTTGCCAGCAAGGTTGCGTATTTGCTTTCTGAGCAGGGAATGTATTTTGGTATCCTGCGTCATGTTTACGATTGGACGAAATTATATCTATGAAAAAGCTTAAAGGCAGTATAGCCTTAATTATTTTAATCTTATCTTGGTTTGCCTTGTATTGGCTTACAGGCAGCCGTACTCCTTGGCTGCAGTTTACCACTAATAACAGCGGTGGTGTTGCAGTGCATCTTGGAGATATTCCCACTGATAATTATGATCGCATGGGCTTTACTAAGGCTGTAATCAGTTATTCGTCTCAGGAAAATGGTTGGTTAGTTGGTACATCACGTGGTGAATTGTTTCTTTTTGATAATGAAGGCAAGCAGCTGTGGAAACGTTCACTAGGAATTGGAAAATTAATATCTGCCTGCATGAGCAGGGACGGCGCCACCGCTTATATAGGTGAGCAAAGTCCGGAGGGAAGCTTGTACGCAGTTAATGTCAAAACAGGTGACATTATTTGGCAGTACAAGGGCTCTGATTTTGTTGGTGCTGATGCCAGTCAGCGTTCTTTTCCATCTGTAGTGCATATTGTGACGGATAAGGATAATAATGTTTATGCCAATATTTATCGTTTTCTAATGGATAAAAAAGGCAATAGAAGCTATCGTGGTCGTATGCTTGCTGTAAACTCCGATGGTAATATTATGTGGAAGTATCCAGAGAATGAGGCTATTGATAGTTGGATTAACTGGTGCGATGTTAGTGATGCTAACGGCAGAGTTGTTATTTCTACATCTGCTTATGATTTTCGTGAGGATATGCAGTACAAGGATACTATGTATTTTTTGAACAAAGAAAATGGCATGCTGCTTAGTTCTACGAAGGTGGAGCCTGTACCACCCTTTGATAATACAGTTATGCGTGGCAGCCCCAATTTTTCTAAGGATGGAAAATATCTGGCAGCAAGTGCTAGTGATGGACGTGGATTCCTTTTTGACCATAACGGTAAGAAGCTGTGGCAGCGTACCTTGTCTAAGCCTACACAGGTTGATGGTGCGTGGATTAATGCGTCTGGTAGAGATGGCTTTGCTACGGCTTATGGAGTAGCCTTTACTACTATTAACACCTTTAATAGAGAAAACTGGCAGCTGCCAACTCCTGTGGAGCACCCTAGTAATAACAGTTTATTTTTCTTTGGTTATGATGGAAAATTTAAGTATCAATATCGTGCTGAAGGAACTATGGAGCAATTAGATTTTGCTGATAGCTTTGTAGCTTGTGCTGTAGGTCGCAATGTACGTACTCATAATTACTCTGCTCATGGCGCACTAATTCTTGATTTGCCAACAGGTAAGCAATTAGACTTTTACCATACTGAGGGACCGTTACAAGCCATTGCCATTAGTCCTGATGGACGCTATGTTGGTGGTGTAGAGGCGCCCGCAGTAACGCCGCAGGGTAAAATTATTGGCGCTCACAGGCTGCATATTTGGGATAGAGCTAAGGAGAAATAGAAATGCTGCGAGAATTTTTTCAATATTATAAGCCATATAAAAAAATATTTTGGGGCGTTGTTTTTGGCTCCTGCTTTGCAGCTGTATTAGATTTGCTGTTTCCTATTTTAGTGCGTCACATTTTGAATGTAGAACTGCCTGAAAAAAATTTAGAGGGTATGTTTAAGTGGATTGTAATTCTATTTGGGCTATATTGCTGCAACTTTGGTTTGCTCTTTGCAATCAATTATTATGGACATATAATGAGTGCTGCCATTGAAAATGATATGCGCCGTGACCTATTTAAGCATCTGCAAAAGCTATCCTTCCGCTTTTATGACAACAACAAAACAGGTCAGCTATTATCACGCATCACTACGGATGTGGTGGAGATAAGCGAGCTTACCTTTCGTGGACCAAATGATTTGCTTATTTGTTCTATAACCATGACCGGTACCATAACCGTACTGTTTTGGATGAATCCATGGCTAGGCTTTTTGATTACTCTTTTGCTAATAGCTAAAACAGTACATACAGTTTTTGTAAACAAAAAAATGAAGGCTACCTTTCGTGCTAGCAGGGCCCGCTCTGGCGAGGTATCTGCTCAGGCAGAGGAGGCGCTAAGTGGTGTGCGCCTTGTAAGGGCCTTTGCCTGCGAGGATGTGGAGCAAAAGCGTTTTATGGAAAAAAGCGATGCTCTTTATAACACTAGAAAGAATTCCTTTAAGGTACTTTCCTATTTTGGCGGCAGCGTCAACTTTTTTACTAATATTACCAATCTATCCTTGCTTGGCTGTGGTGGTCTTTTAATTGCTAAGAATATGCTTACTCTTAGTGATTTTGTAGCCTTTCTACTTTATGTAAACTTATTTATGAGACCACTTTTGCGCCTTACTGTGTTTACAGAAATGTATCAGCGTGGCATGGCGGGTTTTGCGCGCTTTTATGAGCTGATGCAGGTACCTGTAGAGATTGATGATGCTCCTGAAGCTATTGAATGCAAAAATATTAAGGGTGAGCTGCGTTTTGATAACGTAAGCTTTAGCTATTTGGAAAACCAGTCCGTACTAAAAAACTTTAGCCTAACTATCAAGCCAGGAGAAAAGGTGGCATTTGTTGGTGCTACAGGTGCTGGCAAAACTACTATTGCTAGTCTGCTGCTGCGTTTTTATGAGCCACAGCAGGGTGGTATTTATCTGGACGGAATTAATATCAACAAATATAAGCAGCGTTCTTTGCGCCAGCAAATTGGCCTTGTGCAGCAGGATGTTTTTCTCTTTTCTGACTCCGTAAGCTTTAATATTGCTTATGGAAAGGATAATGTACAAGATAATGAAATTAAGTCTGCAGCTAAATTGGCTGCAGCAGACCATTTTATTGAGCGTCTTCCAGAAAAATACGAAACATGTATAGGTGAACGTGGTGTAAAGCTATCTGGTGGTCAAAAGCAGCGCATTGCCATCGCCAGAGTATTTTTAAAAAATCCGCCTGTACTTATTCTGGATGAGGCAACCTCTGCTCTTGATACAAAGACTGAAAAACAAATCCAAGGTGCTCTTGATGCCTTGGCTAAGGACCGTACAACATTAATTATCGCTCACAGGCTTTCAACCATTATCAATGCTGATAGGATTGTAGTGCTCCATGAAGGTAAAATTGCGGAGGTTGGCACTCATGAAGAGCTGCTAAAAATGGATGGTATATACAAAAAATTATATGAGATAAGCGAGAGTTAAAAATTGTTTTCTTGATAATTGTCATAAGGTTGTCTTAAAATAATAAGTTTTATTAAAAAATAGCATATATAGTAAATATTGAGATGTACACCATGATGATGAACAGCTTAATGTTTTAGGCGATGAAGTTGTTTTGGGATCTGCTGAAAGCAATCGTTTGAGAATTTGTGGACGCTATAATAAAGATATTGCAGCAATTATGCTGGGATATGTTGGTTTGGCGTGGGAATATGAATTTAGTGGAGATCCTAATGTCAGAGTTGCTGGCTTTGATGTTGGCGGTGCTGATATGAAGGGAGATACTGCTGTTGTAGAGTTAGGACTAAATCTTAATCCTAATAACACTAAATGGGATTTGAATTTAGGATTACAGGGTTACCTTGGCGCTCGAGAAGGCTTTAGCGGCAATATTCAGGCCAACTATAATTTCTAGAATATTTTAGTTAATGATTAAAAAGATGGAGAACATCCGGCAATGCATGATTGATAATGCAGTGCTAGGATGTTCTCTTTTGTTATGATGGTTGATAACATAACAGTAAAATGCTATTCTTTATAGTAGCAAATGTGTTATTTGTAAAATGTTGATACTATTAAGCCTTTATCTAGGAAGTGATTTTTATGCGTGATAAGATTTTTGCTTTTGCTAAGGCGCGTTATGATACAAATCCTGAATATTTGTGGGATTCAACACCAGAAGCTGCAGTGTTGCGTCACCGTCGTAATAGAAAGTGGTACGCTATTGTGATGTTGGTGCGCAAGTCAAGCTTAGGACTTGATGGTGAAGGTGAAAAATGGGTGGTCAATGTTAAGGCTGATGCTGATGATATTGAAAAAATTCCTTATTCTCCCGGCTTTTTACCAGGGTATCACATGAATAAAAAATATTGGATGACAATTCTACTAGATGGAAGTGTGTCTGAAGAGGTTATTTGTGATTTTATTTGCAAAAGCTATGAGCTAACAAAGTGAAGTGGTTGTTTTAGCAAGCATTTTTTAGAAAGAAATATTTGAAGGAGCGTTTATGAGTTTTTACAATGTTAATTTGCAAAGAGAAATTTTGCGAGAAAAGAGTGCTGAGATTTTAGCTGATATCCATAGATATATGGAAGCAAATGCTGTTGAAAAGTTTGCTGAAAATACTCCAATAGGGATAATACATGCTGTAGTTGGAAATATTTATCGTAATGCTTTTAAAAGTGAATTTGATGAAGTTGCTAAAATAGATGCAGCCCACGGAAAACTAGATTTAGCTAGGCACATATTAAATACCTGTTATTTGGATTAGAGGATGATTGATGAACTTATTTTCTAGTGAGTATTTACATAAAGCATTAAAGTATTTTTATGATTATGATAGTTTTAGGCAAGGTCAGGAGGAAATTATATCTGAGATTTTACAGAAGCGTCCTATTTTAGCGGTGCTTCCAACTGGTGCAGGAAAAAGCGTTTGTTTTCAGCTACCATCACTTTTGATGCCTGGCGTGACACTGGTTATTTCACCGCTTATTTCATTAATGAAGGACCAGGCGGAGTCATTGCGCAAACGAGAGATCCCTGCAGAGTATTTGGAAAGCGGTCTCACTACTAATGAGTATGGAAAAATATTATATGATACATTAAAAGGACGCTGTAAATTTCTATATGTTGCACCTGAACGCTTAGCTAATAAGCAGTTTTGTGATTTTGCTAAGCGTGCTAATATCACCATGGTGGCGGTTGATGAGGCTCACTGTGTGTCACAATGGGGACGCAGCTTTCGTAAGGATTATTATAATATTCCAGATTTTATTAACCAACTACCTCAAAAGCCTCTGATTGCAGCTTTTACTGCTACTGCTACAGCAGAGGTGCGTCAGGATATTTTAGAACGCTTGGGAGTGGGTGGCGCTAAGGTTGTAGTAACAGGCTTTGACCGTCCTAATCTTTTCTTTGGTGTTAAGCGTACAGATGATAAAAATCGTTCTATGCTGGAGTTTTTGAAAAAGCATGAGGGTGAATGTGGTATTGTTTATTGTGCTACTCGTGCCAAGGTAGAAAGCGTAACAGAGCTTTTGGTTAAGCAGGGCTATAGGGCTTTGCGTTATCATGCAGGACTTACAAATGAGGAGAGGCGTGATAATCAAAACTACTTTGTTTCCGGACGTGTGCCTATTATAGTAGCTACCAATGCTTTTGGTATGGGTATTGATAAGCCAGATGTACGCTTTGTGTTGCATTATAATATGCCTAAAGATTTGGAAAGCTATTATCAAGAGGCGGGCCGTGCCGGACGTGATGGTAAGGAGTCAGAGTGTCTTTTGCTTTATGATAGAAGTGACATGAGAGTTAATGAATATCTTATTGGTCATGACCAGCCTGATCTTTCTGTAAAGAATAAGGAAATGCTGCTTTTGGAAAAAATGCTTAACTACTGTTATACAGGCAGCTGTTTGCGTAAATATCTTTTAAATTATTTTGGAGAGGATGCTCCTCGTCAGTGTGATAAGTGCAGCAATTGTGAGGCTAATAAAAATGTTTCATGGAGAAAATTTCTAAAGCTTTAAGTAAAACAGCTGGCTCTAGCTATTGTAGAACCAGCTGTACTTTTATTTTGATTTATAATTAGCAAGCCATTAAATCTTGTTTTGTGTTGAATAAGCAAACGGAGTAAACAGTGGGTGAATAATCAGACTGCTTACTCCGATTTTTGTTATGGTTATTTATTAAAATTTAATACCCTTCATATATTCCAAGACAAAGGTAATTGCTTTTACTGTAAGAGGAGCACATTTGTCATGGGGTTCGCCTTCCTGAAATTTACCGCCACGCAGCTCATAGCATTTTAATGAGCCTAAATAATTCTCCAGCTTTTCTGCAAAATCTATGGTTACAGCATTGATGCGAGGTCTATCCCAATTGTGGTATGCACCATAAATAGCGATGAACATGAGAGCACCCTTGTATAGACCGCATTGGTCACGTCTATCACGGTTTTCTATTACACCGTTCATAGCATCATAAACCTGTGGGCTTAAGGGATGATTATAGTAGTCACTAAGAGTATGGAGCATGGTTAAACCGCAGCTAAGACCTTGCTGCATAAAATATTTGTCAGCTTCCTTGCGCACGAAGGAAAGCTCTTTTTCTGTAAGCTTTTCCAAATGTGTTCCCTCCTGAAATATTTTAATTCATTATAAGTTTGAAAATATATAAGCCGTGCGCTCTGCTTTTACGCAAAGCACATGGCTTATGGTGACATAATTATTAAGTGTATATTACCTGTTAATCTGTTTGAAATAGGTGGTTATTCTATTTCAATTGTTTGACCAGGGTCAACTACAATTACTTTGCTAGGAGTAGTTTCTTCTACATAAGCCTTGTAGGCATAAACGTCTTGTTCGATAGGCGGCCAGGTGTTGTAGTGAACGGGAATAACATATTTAGGCTTCAAGAATTTTGCTGCTAAAGCTGCGTCATTGGGGTCCATAGTAAAATTGCCGCCAATAGGAAGAACTGCGTAATCAAAAACGTCTAGCTCGGGTAAAAGCTGCATATCGCTAAAGAGTGCAGTATCGCCTGCAAAATACAGCTTAGTGCCGTAAAAGTCTACTACGAAGCCACAAGCATGGCCACCAGCAACGCCACTGCCGTGGAACGCCATAGTTACACGTACTTTACCAAAGGGAAATTTAAAGGTGCCACCAAGGTGCATGCCATGAGCCTTGCAGCCTGCCTGCTCTGCTAATGCAGCAATTTCTGCAGTAGAAATAATGGTTGCATCGTTGGCCTTAGCAATTTCAAAGGCACTGCCTAAATGGTCAAAATGTCCGTGACTGACAAAAATGTAATCAACCTTAATATCTTCAGGCTTTAAGCCTTCAGGGTTTCCGTCTAAGAAGGGGTCAAAAATAATAGCGGAATCATTTTTGGCTACTACGAAGCATGCATGATTAATGTAATGAAATTTTGCTGTCATAAGTTTTACCTCCTTGTGCTTTAAACACTATACAGCTATATTATACAACATTATACAAATACTAGATACATTCTTATGTGAAATATGTGAAACTCTTTCCTCATAAACTTTACACTTTGGCGTAAAATTGGTAAAATTGAGGCTATGAAAGTATTTTTTTGAGGAGTACATAATATGGGCTACAAATCTGTAACCGCTGCTGTTTTGGCAGCAGGCTTTTTATTTGCAAATATAACAGCTGTTCAAGCTAAAGAGGATAATAATGCTGCACGTGTGCAGACATATCCTGTCAGCAAGGGTATTGAAGGAAATAGCGACAAGCCTAAGGTTGGCAAGCTGATTATGCCAAAAAAGGAAGGCGAGAAGCTTTCTGAAAGAGAAATGAAAAAGAAGCTTAAGCGTGAGGAAAAGCTGCGCAAGGAACGTGAGGAAAAGGCTGAAGAGGCTCGTAAGGAGCAAAAAAAGCTAGAGAAGAAGCGTTTGAAGCGTGAAACTGAGCTGCGTCGTGAACAAGAAAAGCGTCAGCGTAAAGAGGCTGAGAAGCGTGAGGAGAAACGCCATGAAGCCAATAAGGAGCTAAAAAATGATAAGCAAAAGGTAGCAGAGGGGACTGCACGCTCTATGGCTGACAAGCAGGCTATGGTGAAGGATTCTGCTTCTAAGGTAGTGGAGTTTGAGGATAAGCTTTATTTTAAGGGAGTACAGCTGCCAGATGATTATCAGCAAATTAATATTTATGGTGAGGCAGTTGCCACTAAAGGTCAGGCAGTACGCCTGATTAAAGAAAAAAATCCTAATGTACATTTGATGTGTAGTATTGAAGAACTGGTTGACTTATATTGGATTGAAGCAGAGCGTGAGGGTGTGCGTCCTGATTTAGCATTGGCTCAATCCTTGGTGGAAACTGGCTTTTATCGCTACGGTGGAGACGTTGACCATAATCAAAATAATTTTTGTGGCTTAGGAACGACTGGTGGCGGTGTAAAGGGCGCATCCTTTAAAACTCCGGAGTTAGGTGTGCGTGCTCACATTCAGCATTTACTGGCGTATACTCAAAAATCTCGTCCTAAGACAAAGATTATTGACCCACGCTATGAAATTGCCCACAGCATTCGTGTGGAGCGTGGCGTTGTGGACACTTGGTATGGCTTAAATGGCACCTGGGCTATGGGTGGCTTGTATTGCGAAAAGATAATGGTTATGTACCAAAACATGCTGGCAATGGATGCTCATGATGTGGAGCTCAAAAAGCCTGAGCCTAAAGACGACAAGAAAGAGAAGAAGTCCAAGAAAAAAGGCAATATTCGCGAAAGAATTCAAAAGATTTTAGATGAAGGAAAAGAGTAGGGATACCTCTCAGTCAGCTTCGCTGACAGCTGCCTTTAAAAGGGTGAGTCTTACCTGCGAGTTAACTTTAGCTTTTTCCTTTACGGGATAAGGTGGTATTTCCGTAGGCGAAGAGAGATTCCTTGTGAATTAGTATATAGGAGGGTTTTTTATGCATATAGTTCTGGTTGAGCCGGAGATTCCGGGTAATACAGGTAATATTGCGCGTTTATGTGCTGCCACAGGTATTCATCTGCATTTGGTACGTCCTCTGGGGTTTTCTGTTGAGGATAAATATTTAAAGCGCGCAGGACTTGATTATTGGCATTTAGTAGATATTCATTACTATGACAGTGTTTATGAGGTTTTAGAAAAGTATAAGGATAATTCCAAGTTTTTACTGACTACTAAGGCTCATAAATCCTATAGTGATGTTAAATATGATGAGGATAGTTTGCTGATTTTTGGCAAGGAAACTGCTGGCCTGCCCGAAAAGCTGCGCAATGAGTATCCTGAGGGCTGTGTGCGCATTCCTATGCGTCCAGAGGCACGTTCTTTGAATTTGTCTAATTCTGTTGCAATTGTAGCCTATGAGGCAATGCGTCAGGTAAATAATTTTGCTGACTTATCCTTATATGGCAATGAATATGTAGAAGATTAATTATTAGGAGAGCTAATTTATGATTATTATTAAAGAATTTGATTTTGACGCTGCTCATTATCTGCCAGCCTATAACGGCAAGTGCGAGCATCTCCATGGTCATACCTATAAGCTGGTGGTAAAGGTTGAGGGAACTCCTGACCACGAAGGTATGGTTATTGACTTTATTAAGCTGAAAAACCTTGTTAAAGAGCATGTATTGGTGCATTTAGACCATGCTTGCATTAATGATGTTATTCCCGTGCCCTCTGCAGAAAATATTTCTGTTTGGGTTTGGAATAAGCTTGAGGATTTGCTGAAGAGTGACCACTATCATCTGTACGAGGTAGAGGTTTGGGAGACCCGCACTAGCGGTTGTGTTTATAGAGGTGAATGATTTGAAGGACGTTCAAAGTGAGAAGGATTTGCGTTGTATTCCGTTGAAGCACGTTGGTATTAAGGATTTACGTTGGCCTATAGAGTTGAAAGATAAGCAGCATGGTACTCAGCATTCTGTTGCCAAGGTTACCTTGGCTGTTGATTTGCCTCATGATATGCGTGGTACTCACATGAGTCGTTTTGTAGAGTGCCTGCAAAGCCTGGGACCTGTTGGACTAAATGAGATTGAAGGCATTTTAGACAAGCTAAAAGAGCATTTACAGGCGGAGAAGGCCTTTATGAAGCTAGAGTTTCCGTATTTTATTACTAAAAAGGCTCCTGTTAGTGGTATGAATGCGCCTATGGATATTGATTGTGTTTATCGTGCCGAGAAGGGTAAGGAGTTTAAGCTGAAGATTGAAGCTGTTATTCCTGTGCAAACCTTGTGCCCCTGCTCTAAAGAGATTAGCGCCTATGGTGCTCATAACCAAAGAGCTTTTGCTCATATTGATATTGAAGCTAATGAGATGGTATGGCTGGAGAAACTGGCTCAGGTTGCTGACGAGGCTGCCAGTGCTCCTGTTTTTGGCCTTTTAAAACGTCCTGACGAGAAGTATGTGACTGAGCATGCTTACGAAAATCCTCGTTTTGTTGAGGATGCAGTCCGCGAGATTGCTTTGCGTTTAGAAGCAGATAAGCGTATTACCTGGTATAGAGCAGAGGTTGAGAGTGTGGAGAGCATTCATAATCACAACGCCTTTGCGGTTGTAGAAAAGAGTGATAGATAATGTTGATTAAGGTTAATAAGGAAATGCTGGGTAATGCTTTAGCTAGTATTAATGTACATCCTGACAGTGTTCCTATTTTTACAAATAAATCAGAAATAATTCCTTTCAAGCTAGTGCAGGTACGTACTCCTGCTGCTAATATTTTGAAGCAGGAAATGCTTGCTGTAGGTGGTGATGCTGCGGTTCCGGTAGGTGCAGTGGTTAATGCTGAGCGTTATGTTGATGTTTTGCTTTTAGGTACCAAAAAGCACTACAATCTGCTGCTGAAAAAACTGGAGCAAATGACTTATTTTGGTTTAAAGCAGATTGGCGAAGAGTTAGCTGCAGCTTTAGGAGAAAATAAGGTCTTTACTACCTTGGCTGATGGCAGAGTTTTGAAATATGATAAAATGAGTGTTATGGGTATTTTGAATATTACTCCGGACTCCTTTTATGCAGGCTCTCGTGTACCTGTTTTAGATTCTGTAATTGAGCGTGCAGGCCAAATGCTTGCTGCTGGTGCTGATATTCTGGACATTGGCGGCGAATCAGCTCGTCCGGGCAGCGATAGTGTTGATGGCGTTGAAGAAAGACGTCGTGTGCTTCCTGTAATTGAGGCTTTGCGCAAGGAATATCCTAATGCGGTATTATCTGTGGATACTTATCGTGCAGATACTGCAGAGGCGGCGTTGGCTGCTGGTGCAGATATTATTAATGATATTAGTGCTATGGAGGCTGATCCTAATATGGCTGACGTAGTAGTAAAAACAAAGGCACCTATTATTTTAATGCATATGCGTGGCACTCCGAAAAATATGCAGCAAAACTGCCAATACGACAATGTTGTGGAAGAGGTTGCTGTATATTTAGCACAACGTGCACAGCTTTTAAGAGAAAAAGGCGTTGGTGCTGATAAGATTATTTTGGACCCAGGCATTGGCTTTGCTAAGAACGTAGAGCAAAACCTGCTCTTAATGCGTGATTTGCATAGCTTGACAAGCTTTGGTTATCCTGTTCTTTTAGCATCCTCTAGAAAAAGTACCATTGGTGCTGTTTTAGGTGGTGTGCCTGCTGAAGAACGCTTGGAGGGTACTGTGGCAACTAGCCTGCAGGCTGTTTATGCAGGCGCTCACATGATTCGTGTCCATGATGTGAAAGAGAATCTGCGAGCAGTACGTATGCTGGAGGCAATTCTATGTCCCAAGGCATATTAAAGCATACTGCTTTTGTGGCATTAGGAAGCAACTTAGGTGATAGACAAGGTAATTTAAACCGTGCTGTAGAGCTATTGCAGCAGCATGGTGTAGAGGTCCTTAAGGTGTCTACATTTATTGAAACTGAGCCCTATGGAGTTACAGACCAACCACGCTTTTTAAATGGCGCCTGTATGGTAAAAACCGAGTTAAGTCCTTTAGAGCTTTTACGATTACTGTTATCTGTGGAAAAGGAAATGGGACGCGTACGCTTGCGTCATTGGGGCGAGCGTAATATTGACCTTGATTTATTGCTTTATGAGGGCGTTATAATGGATACCGAGGAGCTACGCTTGCCGCATCCAGATATGGCTAATCGTGATTTTGTTATGCTGCCTTTGGCTGAATTAGCGCCTAGCTTGATACATCCTGTTCTTCAAAAGACAATGCAAGAATTGGCAGAAAAATTTATATAATGTTAAATAAAGAATGCTGCACATCCAAGTGATAGTGCAGCATTTTTGCTTAAAAAGATTATTTATGGTTGTTTTGCAAGTAATTCTTATGTTAGTAATAGTTTATTCTAGATATGATGAATTTGTGGGAGCCGGTACTCAGGCTTTGGGTAATTTAAAATTGCAGGAATTTGATTTCGGTTTGTAGAACTATTATATATAATATTGTAATTTAATGAGCGCAGGAAGGGAGGCTTCCCATGGCTATTGTAGATAAAATTTTAGATTTGTTTAATGGTGATAAAAATGATAATGACAAGCTGCAAAAATCTGGAGAAATTGAGCAGGATTTAAAGAAAAGAGCAGCTTTAAAGTGGGATGAATATGAAAAAACCAAGGTGCGTTTAGCACTAATTGGTCAGCCTGGCGCAGGCAAGTCCAGCATTATTAATTCTTTGGTTGGCACAAAGCTTTTTCCTGTAGGTGTATATACTGATACTACCATTACGGCACAGGAAAAGGAGTATGGGGGATTAATTATTACGGATTTGCCAGGATATGGTACTGCTCGTTTTCCACTTGATGCTTGGATAGATGAATTTAAGCCAGAACAGTACGATATGTATCTTTTTGTTTTTGATGGTAAGCTACATGAGGCGGACAGCCAGCTTTTTCAATATTTGGAAAAATTGCAGCAGGAGCGTCAGCATCCTTTCTTTTTGGTGCGCAATAAAGAGGACCAAATTTGGGATGATGAAAAAACCTTGGAGCATCTTAAAGAGGAAATTCAGGCTGACGTACGTTCCTTGTTAACTGACGAAGAAACTCCAATTTTCTTTACCAGCTGTCGTCACCAAACTGGTATTGAAGCGTTGAAGCGTGCTATTTATAAAATGGATTTTGATGAGGTGAAAAAGTCCAAGCTAGTATCCTCCTTTAAGGCTACTTGTTTAGAGGATTTGGACCGTAAACGCGCTATTTGCAGAGATAATTTGGATATGTACGCCTATGCAGCGGCTGCCAACGGTCTTAATCCATTACCAGGTGTGGATATCAGCGTTGATTTAGGCGTGTTTTATAGTATGCTGAAGGATATTCGTGAAACCTTTGGAATTAGGGATGAGCAAAAGATAAAGCGCTATGAGATTTTAGGTCCAACAGCTAAAAAGCTCATTGATGAGGTTTGTCAGTACATGGTAGAAAACTATGCTAACAAGCTGCTTGTGGAGTTGGCTAAGGCCTTTGGTAAAAAGTTTACGGAAAAGCAGTTTACCAAGCTTATTCCCTTAGTTGGCAATGTTGCTTCGGCACTTTTAGGTGCGGCCATGACTCGTAAGGTTGGTGAAAAGTACATTGACGATTGCTATGAGCTTTCTAAGATGATTATGGAGCATACTATCGAGCAAAAATAAGATGAATTTAATGTGAGTTGCTGGACATGGGATATAATTTTATGAGTTTAATGCTCAATCTATTATTGCTTGCTTTAAGTGTTGTACTAAAGCGATTTTTAGTATATAGGATGAAAATAAAACAAATGGATTCTACATTAGTAGAAATGTGGCTGAATGGTGCTATTATTGTTTCCAGTATACTTCTTTTAATTAGTGTATATAGAATTGTTAAATCATCTATGTTTTGAAAGATGCGTAATATTAATTGGTTTTTATCTGTTGTGTTTGTAGAAATATATTGCCATACCAATCATAATCACAGTCATACCTAAGAATTGCTGCAAAGAAATGGCTTCGTTTAGAATAATGTAGGCAAGGATGCAGGTACCAATTGGTTCACCTAAAATAGCCATTGTAACGGCAGAGGCGGGCAAATTTTTGAGAAGCAGGTTAAAAACAAATTGACCTCCAATAGTGGAGATAATTGCTAAGCCAAAGAATGCTTGCCAAGTTGCTGCAGTATAACCAATAAAAGCATTACCAATAAGTGTGATATAAGCCAAAAGAACCATAGCGCTTATTAAATAGCTTAGGACAGAATATGTAATGGCAGAGGTTTCCTGACGTACTTTTTCACCTAAGAAAAAATAAAGCGCTATAATTCCGCCTGCTAAAAACGCAAGAACGTCACCAAATAGGCTTTGATCACTAATTTGAAAATCTCCCCAGCCTATAATTAGACAGCCTGCTAAAGCTATTGTGCAGCCGATGATGGCATTTCTTGTTACGCTTTTGTTACTGATAAAGCGGTCTAATGCCAAGGAAAATAAAGGCTGTAGACATACAATCATGGTGGAGCTAGCTATAGATGTAAAGCTTAAGGATTCAAACCACAGAACATAGTGCAAGGCTAAAAATATGCCTGCCGCTGTGATTTGCTTCCATTGGTTGGAGTGCAGATTCACTAATTCTTGTCGCGCTGTTTTATTAAAGGCTAGAAGAGGAAATAGCATTAAGCCTGCAATTAATAATCTATAAAAAGCAATAACAGCAGATGGTGCATCAGCAAGCTTGACAAAAATCGCGGAGGTAGATAATGCGAAAACTCCGGCAAAAAGAATAAGATAGGTTGTTGTTTTAGAATACATGAAATCTCCTAATTATACAGTAGTTTTATTTAAGCGAAATACTTATGGTACTTACTATACAGCATAGGCCGTTAAAGTACAAGAAAGAGTGTTAATATAGTAAAAAACCTCCAACTCTTAGTAAGAAACTAAGATAGTTGGAGGTTAGCTTTTTTATTGAATGTTTAGCTATTATTTTCTGCCAGGATAAGCCTTCAGTGCTTCACCAAGGATGTAAATTGCTTTTTCTAGGTCTTGGCAGTTAAGAACGTAAGCCAGACGAGCTTCGTTAACGCCAGTGCCAGGAGTGCTGTAGAAGCCGTTGCCAGGAGCGAACATTACGGTTTCGCCGTCGATGTCAAAGTTTTCCAGTGTCCAGATTGCAAATTTTTCTGCATCATCAACAGGTAGGCTTGCCATTACATAGAATGCACCTTTAGGATCAGAAGCTTTTACGCCAGGAATTTTAGCCAGTGCGGTGGAAATTGTGTCACGACGGTTTTTGTACTCTTGGTTTACTTCTTCCAGATAGCTTACAGGAGTAGTATAAAGTGCAGCAGCACCAACCTGTTCCAGAATAGGAGCACACAGACGACCTTGGCATGCTTTGATTAGCTCAGCACCAAATGCTTTGTTTTTGCTTACAATGCAGCCAATACGGGCACCACATGCGCTGTAGCGTTTAGAAACAGAGTCAATGATAATCAGGTTGTTTTCCAGCTCCTTCATGGTACCAAAGCTGCGATATGCGCCGTCATATACAAATTCACGATAAACTTCGTCTGCAATCAGCGCCAGGTCATATTTCAGAACCAGACGAGCAATGATGTCCATTTCCTCTTGAGTGTACACAACGCCAGTAGGATTGCCAGGGTTGGTCAGCAGGATTGCTTTAGTTTTTTCGTTGATGTGTTTTTCAATTTCTTCTTCAGAGGGAAGATGATAGCCGTTTTCAACACTGGTTTGTACAGCATTTACTTTTGCGCCAAACTCCTTAGCGAAGGTAGTATAGTTAGCGTAGTAGGGCTCAAATACCATGATTTCATCTTCAGGATCACACAAAGCCATAACTGCAAAAATCAGGGCCTCGCTGCCGCCATTGGTAACGAAGATGTCTTCAGTAGTGAAGTCCATACCTTTTTCGTTGTAGTATTTTGCAATAGCATCCAGAAGGAACTTTTCTCCCTTGGAGTTGCCGTAGGCGATTACAGGAGCATTGTATTCACGAATACTGTCCATGAATTGTGCCGGAGTTGCAATATCCGGTTGACCAATATTCAGATGATATACCTTTTTGCCAGCAGCTTTGGCTGCATCTGCATAAGGAGTGAGCTTTCTAATAGGAGAAGTAGATAAATTTTGAATGCGTTGAGAAAGTTTCATAGTACGGAACCCCTTGCTTTTATTTTAATTTAGCAGATATACTGCGTAAGAAGTATTATAGCATACTTTATTTAAAAATTGGTGTATACATTTTAAAATTTGAATTTCGTTCTTAAAGTACTTTCAATGTGTAAACTTACTAACACATTTTGACTAATAATCACATTCTAAGTTTATAAAAAAGGTATATAAGGGTTTTGCCAGGAAAATAGTACGTGCCTTTACATAGGATAGGGTTATGTATTTTGTTGTTGACTTTTACTCTGTAGGGGAATATAATGAACAATATATCTAAATTCTGTGAAGCGGAGTAGTAGTCAACAAAGGATTGTCAGAAAGTTGGCGGTTGATGCGAGCCAATAACCTAAGCTGATGAACTCACCGTGAAGAAGCCGTAAGGAAATGTGCGGACGTGAAGCTGCGTGAAAGTAAATTGAGTGGCGGTCAATGACCGCAATCAGGGTGGTACCGCGAAAGAACTTCGTCCCTGCTTTAATTACAAGCTGATTGTAATTAGGGTGGGGCTTTTTTATTGCCCCAACACTCTTACAAATCAGTAACTATCAATTTATTATATTTTAGGAGGCAGATCAATGCTTAACGAAAAGTATGCTCCCCATGACATTGAAACCAAATGGCAAAAATACTGGGAAGAAAACAAAACCTTCAAGGTAGAAATTGACAAAAACAAGCCTAAATCCTACGTTCTGGAAATGTTCCCGTACCCCTCCGGCAATCTGCATATGGGTCACGTGCGCAACTACTCCATCGGTGACGTAATTGCTCGTTTCCGTACTATGAAGGGTTATGATGTTCTTCATCCTATGGGATGGGACTCCTTTGGTATGCCCGCAGAAAATGCTGCAATTAAACATGGCATCGCTCCGAAAAAATGGACTCTGGAAAATATTGCTAATATGACCCGTCAGCTGAAACAATTGGGTCTGTCCTATGACTGGGACCGTGAAGTAGCAACCTGCAAGGAAGATTACTACAAATGGACCCAATGGTTCTTTGAGCTGTTCTACAAACGTGGTTTGGCTGTAAAAAAAGAATCTGCAGTTAACTGGTGCGACACCTGTAATACCGTTCTTGCTAACGAGCAGGTAATTGATGGCAAATGCTGGCGCTGTGATCACACTGTACAAAAGAAGAACCTGTCCCAATGGTTCTTTAAAATTACTGACTATGCTGATGAGCTGCTGAAGGATTTGGACCTGTTGGAAGGCTGGCCTGAGCGCGTACGCACCATGCAACGTAACTGGATTGGCCGTTCTGAAGGGGTGGAAATTACGTTTGATGTGGCGGATACCGCAGAAAAAGTTTCAGTTTATACCACCCGTCCAGATACTGCTTTTGGTGTAACTTTTATGGCACTGGCTGCAGAGCATCCCTTGCTGGAAAGAATTTGTGAAAATAATCCTAAAGCTGAAGAAATTAAGGCTTTCTGCGAAAAGGTTAAAAACCAATCTGAAATTGAGCGCACCTCCAGTGAATCCGAAAAAGAAGGTATCTTTACTGGTGTATACTGCATCAACCCCTTCAATGGCCGTAAGGTTGAAATGTGGGTAACCAACTATGTTCTGTACGATTATGGTACCGGTGCTGTAATGGGCGTTCCTACTGGTGACCAACGTGACTGGATGTTTGCAGATAAATATGGTATTGATAAAATCGTTACCATTTGCCCCGTTGGCAAAGAGCTGAAGCTGGAAGAAATGACCTGTGCCTACGAAGAAAAAGAAGGTATGCTGGTTAACTCTGGTAAATTTACTGGTATGGAAATGCACGAAGCAATGTCTGCAATTATGGACGAAGCAGAGGCCCAAGGCTTTGGTAAGCGTCGTGTAAACTATCGTCTGCGCGATTGGCTCATTAGCCGTCAACGTTATTGGGGTGCTCCGATTCCTATTATTTATTGCCCGCATTGTGGTGAGGTTTTGGTTCCTGAAGAAGAGCTGCCTGTTCGTCTGCCTGAAGAAGTAGACTTTAATGCAGGTGCTAAATCTCCGTTGGCAACCAATGAAAGCTTCCTCCATTGCAAATGCCCCAAATGCGGTGCTGACGCAGTTCGTGAAACCGATACAATGGACACATTCCTGTGCTCCTCTTGGTACTATCTCCGTTACACTGATCCGAAAAATACTAAACTACCCTTTGATAAAGATGCTAACATGTATTGGGGTCCTGTTGATCAATATATTGGCGGTATTGAGCATGCTATTCTGCATTTGCTCTATTCCCGCTTCTTCCTCAAGGTTCTCCGTGATGCAGGCTTAGTTGATTACGCTGAACCCTTCAGCAACCTGCTGACTCAAGGCATGGTAATTAAAGACGGCGCTAAAATGAGTAAATCCTTGGGTAACGTTGTTTCTCCTGAAGAAATTCTGGAAAAATACGGTGCTGATACTGCACGTCTCTTCATCCTCTTTGCCGCTCCGCCTGAAAGAGAGCTGGAGTGGAGCGATAAGGGCGTAGAAGGCTCCTTCCGTTTCCTGAATCGTGTATGGCGTATTGTATACGGCTTTATGCCTGAAATCGAGCAAAAGGTTACCAGCTATGATCCTGCAACCCTCAGCGAAGCTGATAAGGACCTGCGTCGTGTTCTGCATAGCACCATCAAAAAGGTTACTGCAGATATTGATGTTCGTTTCAACTTCAACACTGCAATCAGCTCTATGATGGAATTGGTTAACGCTCTGTATGCATACAAGGAGGCTGTAGCTGCTCCTAATGCTGGTTTAGTATATGAAGCAACCTCTGCTTTGGTTAAGATGCTGGCTCCCTTCGTTCCTCATATGTGCGAAGAGCTGTGGGATGGTGCTTTTGATCCTACTGCAAGTGTACACACCCAAAGCTGGCCTGAATACGATGAAGATGCACTGAAGGTTGACAACATCGAAATCGTTCTTCAAGTAAACGGCAAGGTTCGTGGACGTTTAGTAGTTCCTGCAGCAGCAACTAAAGAGGAGCTGGAAAAAATTGCTATGGAAGATGCAAATGTTAAGGCTCACATCGGTGATGCAACTGTTCGCAAAGTAATCTGCGTGCCTGGTCGTCTGGTTAATGTTGTTGCAAAATAAGTAGTACCAAAAAGTAAGCATTATAGCGTTTCGTAACGAAGCCAAGTTGTTTAAAATACAGTAAGGATTATTGGTTGTTCGAGTAGTTGGAACAACCAATACCTATGCTGTTTCTAATAGTTAAGAAGCTAAGATGAAATATAAGTGTTTTTTCATTAAATTAGCTAAATTAATATGATATCTGCAGCAAAGCAGTGCTCTTCTATTAAAAAATTGGAATGGCACATGCTTGTCTGTTTGAGTAGTAAAGTTGGAAATGCTGAGGCTTTTCCTTGAAGT
>USBG01000008.1 GCA_900552855.1 uncultured Phascolarctobacterium sp.
CATAACAACCATGCCGGCAATAAGTCCATAAAGAGAAAGATGATGCTCGCCATATTCTCTAGCAGCAGGCAGCAGCTCATCAAAGGAGATAAATACCATAATACCACCTACAGCAGCAAAAATGATACCAAAAATAATATCATTCATAAAGGGCATTAGAATAAGCCAACCAACCAAAGCACCAACAGGCTCTGCCAGGCCAGACACGAAGGAATACATAAAAGCCTTTTTCTTAGAGCCAGTAGCATAATAAATAGGCACTGATACAGCTATACCCTCTGGAATATTATGGATAGCAATAGCTACTACAATAGGTATAGCCAAGGCCGGACTCTGCAGCGCAGAAATAAAGGTTGCCAAGCCTTCAGGAAAGTTGTGAACTGCAATGGCAATAGCAGTAAAGGTGCCTGTTCGCATCAGCTTAAAGTTATCTTTATGCACTTCCTCCTCCGCTGCCACAAGCTTTACGTCATGGGGATTTTCCTCTTCAGGCAACAGCTTATCAATCATGGCAATAAGCAGCATGCCAGCAAAAAAGGCCACTACAGTTAACCAACTGCCTTGCTTTTCACCTAGCTCACTAATTAATGTCTTTTGAGCCTCCGCAAATATCTCAATCATAGAAATATAAATCATCACACCAGCCGAAAAGCCTAAACTGATGGACAAAAACTTTTTATTAGTCTGTTTAGTTGCAAAAGCAATAATACTACCAATACCAGTACTAAGACCTGCAATCAAAGTCATTAAGAATGCAAAAAGAATATTTTGATCCAAATGTATAACCTCCTTTTATAGTTAGCGTAAGCTAACTATAATTCTACCATTGCAGTAGGTTTTAGTCAAGCTGCTATAAATTATTCTTCAGCTTTTGCCAAGCTTTAGCAAGTGCACTTTCACTGGCAAAACGCTTCAAGCTATCACCCCAATTTATATGTACTGCATTATCCTGCCACCTGCACTCAATAGGTATGTTCATATTCATTATATGCCAATGGTTATCCATTAATTCAAGTCCATTTTTAGCAAAGCTCAGTTTACCAGTAATATGACTAAGAGGAAGCCCTTTATAAACTATGTTTTCAATTCTATAGCAGCCTTCTATGGATAGACTATCATCGGACTGCTGGCCTTTTATACACAGCTCTACAAAGGTAGAGCCGCTAATTGGCTGGTCAGTTAACAGCTCAACATCCAGTCCCTCGCCCTTTAGCTGCAGCTCATAATCTCCACTTTCTAGCTCAAAACGTCCAGAATCAATAGTAATAGGCTTACCATTCATCTTACAGCTAATGCCTTGGCTATAAAGCACCTTATTCTTCAGCAAACAGCTGCCATTAAAGTCTTCAACACAAACTAGCTTGCTGCCTGGAAAATCCACCCTCAGCATCCCCTTAACCTGCAAGTCAAGATTGCTTTCATCAGCTAATGGTCCTACGCTACCACTAATATGGAAGCCGTCAAAAATATTGATTTCTAAGCCATTCTTCAACAGCAATCTATCGCTACGCAGCTTCAAATCATAAACAAAAGCATCGTTATAATCTATTTGTCTGCTAACTGTGCCATCAACCCTAATAGTATGACTATAGAGCTTCATCTCTAGCCGTTTAATAACAAAGGTGCGTAAATCCTCGCTGATAAATTTACCATCTAAATCCTCTAGGAGTAAGCCTCCACTGCTAAGTGAAATATCACTTAGATTCCAGCTTACAGAACAAATTGACCAGCCTCTAGCATTACGCTCAAGCTGAACCCTTACATCGGAAATTTCGCCATCTGCCAAGTCCATATTCTTTAAACCAACAATAGGCTTAATAATATTCCACACCTTGCGTAAGGATATTTTGGCAGCACGTACTAAAAAACGATTGCAGCCATTTTGATTTTGCAGGCTGATATTTTCATCCTCTAGCTGGCAGCTAATATGGTACTCAATTACAGGGTCATTACGCCACACGCCATTAATATTTTCTAAGCGCACTATATTATCATTAATCGATAGATCAAATATGCCACGCTCCAAATACAGCTTTAAATGCTCCAGAGCAGGCTTATTTATACCTGCAGCCACCGCCAGCTCAGCAGCCTCAGCTGTTTCTGTACGTAATTCATCCACATATTGCGGCAATAATCTGTGATTATCAAGGGTGTATTCTAGCTTTAAATGCGGCTGACGCAAAATTATTTCCTGTACGTTCTTTAAAAGCTCCGCAAATTTATCCTTTTTAAAAATGCTTAACAGAATCTGTACAATGCCTGCTCGTATCTCCACCTCATGCACAAAAAGACGTTCTTTACCATTGGCATCACACCAAGAAAGATTATAAAGTATAACTCTATCCATCTTAATGCCAGGCGCCTCGCTTACAGTTACAGTGCCATCTAAGAGCATTTGCTTCGCCAAAAGCTTATTGACCTTATCCAGATAAAAATCTCTGCCTAAGCTATTGAAGGCAAAGGCCATAATAGCAGAAAACGCCAACCACATCAGTTTAATACTAATATCAATAATAGCAATACCGCCAAAAACTACTAAAAAAGCTATAAAGGCGGCTATTAAAATAACTGTTGCCAATATTTTCTTAAGCATATTATATTAATCGCCTATTATACAATAAATAAAAGGCTTTTCCTTTCTTATGATAAATTGCGAATCATGGTCAAATATTCTCACTGCTGAAGTAATAACCATCTTTTAGTACGTATATTTACATAACATCACTATAAGCTCATTATATCATATCCACATTAAAAGGCGTAAGTTTTCCACAGTTATCCACAAAAACCTCCTAAAGTTATCCACAGTGTGTATAACTTTGTGAAAAAATAGTGGATTATCACTACTTATCCACAGATATTGTGTGTAGTTTAGAAAATAAACACAATATCTTTTAAGGTGATTATGGATTCTGTGGAAGAGGATGTGGAAAAGTATCCTTGCACTAATGCCTACAAAAGCCTGAATGAAAAACCTTCAACGCTTTCAGTTCCACTGTTTTAGATATATACTAATAGACAGTTGCTAAGACCATTGATGCTAGGAAATGCGCCGACATTGTACGCTACTAATACTCATAGACACAGAATAATGACCTAGCGTTAAAACAAAACAACACCGCTGTTGAGGTATGTACTAATGCCCCTTAATGCTAGCAGAATTGACAATGTAGACAGGAACTTAAAAATACGGTTATACAATAAAAAAAGCGCTAGAACTAAGTTCTAGCGCGTTATTATCATGGTGATCCACCCGCGACTCGAACGCGGGACACCCTGATTAAAAGTCAGGTGCTCTACCGACTGAGCTAGTGGATCACGAATCTATATCAGTTGTCATCACGACAACGATATAATTATACTCATTTAGACTTTAATTGTCAATACCTTTTATCAAAACTTTTTATTTTTTTGCAGGCTCACTGCCATTTCTAATTAGCAGCTCATGAAGAACTATGGTTTGTTCACGATTAGGACCAACAGACACAATTCCCAGCTCTACACCAGCAACTTGACTCAAACGCTCAAGATATTTTTTGGCATTTTCCGGTAAATCATCGTAATAGCGTACATTGGAAATATCCGTCATCCAACCGTCAAACTCTTCATAAATTGGTTCAACCTGCGCCATTACCTTAAGACTAGCAGGGATACGGTTGATAACCTCATCGCCAATTTTATAGCCTACGCACATTTTAATCTTAGGCATTTGGTCTAAAATATCAAGACGTGTAATTGCCAAATAGTCAATGCTATTAAGGCGTGCGCTATAACGAAGCATAAATGCATCAAGCCAACCGCAACGACGCGGACGACCAGTTACAGTGCCATACTCGTGACCTGTTTCACGAATTTGATGACCAGGACCATCAGCATCCAGTAATTCAGTAATAAAGGGACCTTCACCAACACGAGTAGTATACGCCTTTACTACACCTACAACATGGTCAATATAACGGGGACCAACACCACTGCCTGTGGAAGCATTACCAGCAGTAGGATTAGAGCTGGTTACATAGGGATAGGTGCCATGATCAATGTCCAAGAAGGTTGCCTGTGCACCTTCAAAAAGCACATTCTTATCATTTTCAAACAGCTCATCTAAAACGACGCCAGTATCAGCAACATAAGGACGCAGCTCCTCTGCATAAGCAAGATATTCGTTGAGTACAGTTTCGTAATCAAAGGGTTCAGCGCCATAAATCTTAGTCAAAATCTGATTTTTGGCTTCCATATTTGCCTTCAGCTTTTCAGCAAAGGTATCAGGCTCCATTAAATCACATACACGTATACCAATACGAGCAATCTTATCCATATAGCAGGGACCAATACCACCCTTAGTAGTACCAATCTTGTGAGCACCTAAGGCCTCCTCCTGCAGTTCATCCAAGCGCCAGTGATAAGGCAGCACCACGTGAGCACGATTAGAGATTACCAAATTATTGCAGGAAATACCCTTTTCTCGCATACCCTCAATCTCTGCTAAAACAACGCCCGGATTAATAACAACGCCATTACCCAAGACATTAATCTTATCCTTAAACAATACGCCTGAAGGCAGCAAACGCAGCTTATAATTTACATTATTAACTACAACAGTATGACCCGCATTGGAGCCGCCACTATAACGGACAACAGCATCAGCCTTTTGTGCTAAATAATCAACAATTTTACCTTTTCCCTCATCGCCCCATTGAGCGCCTAATACAACAACAGATGACATAGTTGGTCTCTCCTTACTTATAAACCAAATCTAGCAAAAATTAAATCTACGTTTTTCAGCATAGGCTGCGGATCAAAGCAAGCCTCAATTTCTGCATCAGTAAGATATTCTTTAATATCCTGATCATGCTCAACATTAGTCTTAAAGTCTGCTCCCTCAAGCCAACGTGCCATAGCATTGCGCTGTACCCATTTATAAGCATCCGCACGAAGAACACCCTTGGTAACAAGAGCAATAAGCAGGTTTTGACTAAAAATAAGGCCACCAGTTTTATTAAGATTAGCCAGCATAGCGTCAGGATATACTAAAAGCTTATCAATAATATTAGTAAACTTTCTCAGCATATGATCCAGTGCAATGGATGCATCTGGTAAAACAACACGCTCTACAGAAGAATGAGAGATATCACGCTCATGCCACAGAGTAACATCCTCCAAGCCTGCAACTGCATAGCCACGCAAAAGACGAGCCATACCAGAAACCTTTTCGCAGGTAATGGGATTGCGCTTGTGAGGCATTGCAGAGCTGCCCTTCTGTCCAGGAGAGAAAAACTCTTCAACCTCGCGGATATCAGTACGCTGTAGGTTGCGAATCTCTGTAGCCATTTTATCCAAAGAAGAGCCAATGATTGCCAAAGTAGTCAAATAATGAGCATGACGGTCACGCTGAATAACCTGTGTAGCCAAACGCACCGGAGTCAGGCCCAGCTTCTCACATACATATTTCTCCACCAAGGGATCAATATTAGAATAGGTACCAACTGCACCGGACAGCTTGCCAACGGCCATCAGCTTACGGGCCTGAGCTAAACGCTCCATATTACGCTCAGTTTCTGCCATCCATAGCAAAAACTTCATACCAAAGGTCATAGGCTCTGCATGAATACCATGAGTACGACCAATCATAACAGTATATTTAAACTCAGCAGCACGACGCTTTAATACAGCATGAAATTTTTCCAAATGCTGCATAAGTAAATCAGCAGCCTGAACTGTCATGTAGCATAAAGCAGTATCCTTAACATCACTAGAGGTTAATCCTTTATGAATATATTTGGATGCATCGCCAACATACTCAGCCACATTAGTCAAAAAAGCAATAATATCGTGGTTTGTTACTGCTTCAATCTCCTTAATGCGCTCTAAGCGAAAATCAGCCTTCTCCTGAATATCCTTTAAGGCATCATCAGGAACATTACCAAGCTTGTTCATAGCTTCGCAGGCAAGCACCTCTACCTTAAGCATTGTTCGGAATTCGTTCTCTAAAGCCCAGATATTACCCATTTCAGGATGAGTATAACGGTCAATCATTGTTGTTCTTCCTCCCTAAGATACATTCTTTTGTGAAGAAATATCTAAAAAACTAAAATAGATTCTAAAATGATTTACTATTCACCTGTTTTTATAATAGCATTTTCTTTTTTAGCTTGCAATAGTCTCGAATGTTTACAGGGCTCCATATTAAATTGTTCGGAAAATTTGCACATTTATGTCACTATTTTTTTACAAATTCAGCTTTTTACTATAAACAATAGTTGCCTGTGGTCCAAGCTCTGGCAACACCTCGTTGGTAAAGCTATCAGCCTGTAAAAATCCGCGACGTAAATAGTAATCATAATCACAGGTTTCATCAGCCCACAACAGCATTTTATCAACACCTGTTTCCCTAGCCTTAAGCTCTACGTTCTGTAATAGCTGTTTGCCACCACCACCAATTTTGCTTAAGAAAAGGCACAGCAAAAGGTCATCACGGTTAGCACGCTTCAGCATTTGGTCTCCATTATAATGGAGATACCGTAAATAGCTTTGTGCTAAAATACGCTCTCTTTGAGTAAATTTATAAACCTGGCTCAAAAACCATTCACCACTATGATTATGCTCGTTTGCTTTAGCTGCCAATAAAAAGGCCTGCATTTTGGCATCATCATCCACCAGCTTAAAGGAATACTCTGTACTGCGACAATAATAGCGCACCATAGCCTCATAAACAAAATGTTTGAATTTTAAGCTTTCCTCACGTAGCTCATCTCCCCATATATCGTAGGTAAGCTTAGCTGCTTCTTCGATATCCTCCATATTAAAGGTTTGAATACGCATTTTCCACGTCCTCTCTATAATACTCTAAACTACATATCTACAAACAAAGGGATAGTCCCAAGCCTTAGCCTGGAGCTATCCCCTCAAATTTTCATAACTATTTAACATCGCGGTTAGTCATGCTGATGAACTTGGTATACTGTTTATGGAAGAACAGATTAACCGTGTCCACAGGGCCATTACGGTGCTTAGCTATAATAAGCTCTGTATGTTTATTTTCTGTTTCCGGATTATAATAATCCTCACGATACAGGAAGGCTACAATATCTGCATCCTGCTCCAAAGAGCCAGATTCACGCAGGTCACTAAGCATAGGTCGCTTAATATTTCTGCTTTCTACGCTACGACTCAGCTGAGAAAGCGAAATTACAGGAACATTAAGCTCACGAGCCAATGCCTTCAAAGAACGAGAGATTTCAGAAACCTCCTGTTGGCGGTCGCCAGAGCTGCTACGCTTGCCGCTACCCTGCATCAGCTGCAGATAATCGACAACAATAAGGTCCAAGCCATGCTCTGCCTTTAAGCGACGTGCACGACTACGCATCTCCATAGCAGTAATACCCGCTGTATCATCAATATAAATCTTGGCCTTGCTCATTACATCACAAGCAGCCCACAGTGCTTCCCAGTCGGAATCCTGCAGCTCGCCTACCTTTAAGCGTTGGCTATCAATATTAGCCTCTGCACAAAGCATACGGCTAACCAGCTGCTCCTTACTCATTTCCAAGCTAAAGAAGGCAACGCTTTTAGGCTCGCCACCAACCTTTTTGTGAGCACGCAAAGCAACATTTTGCACAATATTCAGCGCCAAAGCAGTTTTACCCATAGAGGGACGTGCTGCCAGAATAATAAAGTCTGACGGCTGCAAACCACTGGTCAGCTTATCCAAATCAATAAAGCCTGTAGGCAAACCAGTCAGACCGCCCTTATTATAGAGCATCTTCTCCAGTGTCTGCACAGAATCCATAAGTACATCGCTAATAGCTGTAAACTCCGCCTTTTTCTTACGGTTGGAAATTTCCAAGATACGGCTTTCCGCAGTATCTAAAAGAACGCCTACATCGTCGTTAGCCTCGTAGCCCATGGTAGCAATTTCTGTAGATACGCGCACCAGCTGACGCAGTACAGATTTTTCAGCCACAATCTCAGCATGATACTTAATATTAGCCGCAGTTGGTACTGCATTGGCAAGACCAGTAACATAGGCTATACCACCTATATCCTCCAGCTTGTTATCTCGGCGCAAAATCTCTGTTACGGTAACAAGATCCACAGCCTCATTTTTATTATAGAGCTCCAACATCGCGTTAAAAATTACACGGTGAGACTCACGATAAAAATCGCTGCTGCTCAGAATCTCTGTTGCCTTGGCTATAGCTTCCTTATCAAGAAGCATGGCACATAGTACGCATTGCTCAGCTTCTATATTTTGAGGTGGAACTCTATCTTGCATCATGATTATATGACCCCTTTATATAAATAAAATGTGCCATTTAATACATGGCAAAACACAATATGCCATTTCAATTTATGGCAACTCCATACTACATTATACTATACATTAGCACTTATGTCTTTAACTAAAGTAAAGGCTGCTGACAAAATATAAATCTGCCAACAGCCTTTACAGAAAAATATTCGGTTAAAGCTTATTCAGCCTCTACAACAACCTTGAATTGGGTAGTTACTTCCGGATGCAGCTTAGCTACAGCGGTGTATTCGCCCAGGCACTTGATGGAGTGCTTCAGTTCAATTTTACGGCGGTCAATATTCAGGCCAGTTTGCTTAATCAAAGCCTCAGCTACGTCCTTGCTGGTGATGGAGCCAAACATTTTACCACCTTCGCCCAAACGCATTTTAAGGGTTACTACAACCTTTTCTACCTGTGCAGCTAAAACAACAGCCTCGTCCTTAGCCTGTGCAGCACGATGTGCAGCAGTTGCCTTGTCAGCCTTAGCCTGATTCAGGTTAGCGGCAGTAGCTTCTTTAGCTAATTTACGAGGCAGCAGGTAGTTACGACCATAGCCCTCAGCAGTTTCAACAATATCACCTTTTTTACCTAAGCTTTTAACATCTTGCAGCAGAATTACTTTCATTATTATCTCGCTCCTCTAATTGTTCTTTTGCTAACGCAATTATTTGTGGCTCTACATCCTTAGCACGGGTGTTTTCTATCTGTACACCAGCCACAGTCTGGTGGCCGCCACCGCCCAACTCTTCCATTATACGTTGAACATTGACGGTACCGTCACTGCGGGCACTGACGCCTAAAGAGCCATCCTTATATTCTACAATTGCCACACCTACAGATATACCATTAATGGTAATGAGAGTATCTGCTGTTTGTGCAGCAAGTACAGAAGACTGTTGATCACGGTCGGCGTTTTTATATATAGAAAGTGCCAACCCTGGCAAAGGCATTTTTGCAGCAACTACAAGCCTTGCCTTTCTTTGAACCCATTCTAAATCATCCTTAAAGAGTACACGTACCAAATTAGGATTAGCACCACTACGACGTAAAAGTGCTGCAGCCTCAAAGGTACGCTCGCCGGTCTGTACGGCAAAATTTTTAGTATCTAATGCAATACCTGCATAAAGCGCGGTTGCCTCAGCAGGAGTAAGGTCAAGGCTATCGTCAAAGTAGCCTACCAGCTCCGTTACTAGTTCACTAGTAGATGAGGAGGAAGGCTCCAAATATAACAGCACTGTATCTGTAATAATATCCTCTGCACGACGATGGTGGTCAACTATGAGCTTTGTTTTAACAGCATCCAAAACCTTTTTGCTAGCAGAAAGTATGGCTCTATGATGGTCTACAAGAATAAGTAGGCTCTTAGGAGTTACCAGCTTCATAGCCTCTTCCTCTTCCACCATAATTTCCAAATACTTTTTATCTGCCGCACTCATACTTACCTTACCGTCTGCAATAACCTCTTTAATCTTGTCATACGAAGGATTAGGTCCGCTAGTTACTATAATGGTAGGCTTACCTGTAGACATAGACAGCTTAGCCATACCAATAGTACTGCCAATGGCATCATAGTCCTCATTAACATGACCCATAACAAACACTCTGTCAGCAGCCATTATCTGCTCATGAATGGTTTGTGCAACAATACGGGCGCGTACACGCGTACTCTTAGCAGCTACCGTACTGGTACCACCAAAGAACTGGGTATTTTTATTTTTTATTACTACCGCCTGATCACCACCACGACCAAGAGCCATATACAGTGCCTTGTTGGCATTCTGCATTAACTCCTCCATGGTTACACCATCACAGGCTACGCCAATACTGATTGTAGGAGGAATCTTATTACCACTGTGAACTTCACGAATGGAGTCCAAAATAGTAAATTTATTCTCCATCATATCAACAACTGATGAATTGCTAAAGCCCATCAAGCTGCTTTCCTTGTTCATTCTGCAAATAAAGCCGTGTTGAACTGCAACCCATTTAGTTAAAAGCTCATTAACCTCGCCATTAAGATTGGCAATATTAGTCTCGGACATACCTCGCATAACCTCTTCATAGTTATCAAAGCGGGCGTAAGCAAGGCATAATCTGTCATTGCCATATTTTTGCTTCAGCAGCTCCAGTTCTGTAATATTGGTTAAATAAATCATCAAGCCACTGGAGCTTGTTTCATCGCCTCTTTTAAAGGTACGCTGCTCCTGGGTTTCCACACTGTAGTACTTCATATTGAAATACTTATCATCAATCTGAATAATTTTCTCGCCATCTTTAACTCGCATCATCTCAAAGGCGTTAGGCTGTAGCGGTAGGATATCCTCAGGCTTTTTACCCTCTAGATTCTTTTTACCAACCCATTCTTGAAAAAGCGCATTCTTCCATTGCAGCTTTCCATCCTTGGAAAAAACAGCCATGCCAATATCCAGCTTGCGTACAGCAAAATGATTTGTACGTTCAATGTTACGAATAATATTATCCAGATAGCTGCTGAAAAAGATTTCCTTATTAATGATATTACGCCTAGCAAAATAATAGGTTACACCCACAATAATTAACGCAGGAATAATCAGCTTAGGCTGTAAATAGCACACTAATACAGAAAGCAGAAAAATAATCAGCAAAAAGATATTAGTATCTACCCGTGAATTCATATTACCATTAAATCTACTGAACATACTGTTCACCTCTTACTATCTTGAACGCAGGTTACGAATTTTACGGAAGTCAAAAACCATATCAAAAGCGCCTACATAAACCATGATTTGAGAAAAAATTGGTACAATGAACATCAGCGCAGTACCAATATTAGCCCACCAACGCGGCTTTTTATGAGCGTCCACAAACCAATAGAGCAGCACCATACCTTGGAATACTAAAGCAAAGCTGCACACAGTCTGAACATTTACCGCAACATGATACATCCAGCTTGTAGGAGCATTTAAGTAAAAATATGTTACAGCCAAAAGAGAAATACCATAGGGCCACAAAACCCAGCCAGGAACCTGCAGCATTGTAAATTGAGGGAAGTCCTCAAAGCTTTCACCCAGCTTAGTCAAAATCTTTTTAGCCGCAATATAGTTAATAAAGGCCATAATAGGAGCACAAATCAGGAATGCGCCTGGCATAATAATCTTCATCATACGTACCATTTCAGCATAGCCCGCAATAGCAAGCTTGATGTCCTCCTCAGACATGCCATGCTCTCTATAATATGCTTCAAGCTGTACTAAGCCATCATTAATAGAATTATACAGCATATCAACAGGATTAATACCCAAAACCAAAAAGCTAAGCACAATGTTGATAATAATAGCCAATAAAGCACCTGCACTGCCAAAAAGCATCAGCTTCATAGGAGCAAGCTTACGGCGCATGCATTCACCCAAAATAAGGCCTAATAAGCCAAATATAGCTGCCAGGAAAAAAGCGTTAATCGGACTAATAATCATAGCAGTAATAATCGTCGCTACTAAAAGTGTCATAATGCTCCATTTCAAGCCATTACGCATACCGCAAATAGCAATGGGCAGGGGCCAGACAAAGTTTACAAAGGCGCCTAGCACCGGAACATACATGCTTATTAAAGCCATGACAATAGCAACCGCAGCTAAAATACTAGCCTCAACCATGGCAGATGTTTTACGAATCACAAATTTTTCCTCCTTTAGGGTACAGTTCTTCAGTTTCTAATTATACTACATCTCACTAGGAAAAGTAAAATGAAAAGAGAGTGCGCCCCCTCCAAGAAGAAACGCTACTCTCTTTAACGTTCATTATTCTCAACGCATACACGTTATTTTATACACAAAAAATTAAGCTCCCAAGCAGGCACATATGGATGTTTGCGCAGATAAATCTTATAGTCAGTTGCCAACTGCCATATCGCCAAGGGAATGCGGAATAAGTCTGCATCATAATGATAGGCTGCGAGGAAGAGCTTGGGTTGATATTTACAAATAGTAGTCTTACCACCCTCTAAGGCCTGTAGCTCAGCGCCTTCAACATCCATCTTGATATAGCTTATGTATTTGCTACCAGCAAAGCTGTCTATAGTATCTACACTAACCTCTAACTTCGAAGCATCAATAAATGTTGACTGCCTGCCACCACTATCTGAAAAGCTCAAAACAGCTTTTTTATTCCATACACCAGCTTCATGTACAACAAATTTATTTTCCAAAGCCAGTTCATCACGTAAATTACGCAGCTTACGACAATTACGTCTATCTGGCTCCACGGCAATAATGCTGCTGCACCTATTATTAGTAAGCTGTAAAAATTCCAAAACCGTATCGCCATTATAGGCACCTAAATCCAGATAGCTTTCATCCTCAGAAAATATAAATAGCTCTTCTAAATCCTGCTTACGTTCAGTTTCACAGTCAAAAAGGTAGCTTATTTTTCCACTCAGCTTATAATTTAATGTATCTGCAAAAACCCTGCGTGAAAAATCGTCTGCCAAACGGTCATAAACAAGCTGCAGCTCATTAGCATTCTCCTCCAGCCACTCATTACTTACCAGCTCTGCTTCTTTAAACAATGGTAAATGAGGTGCAACCACATCATGTTCAGCTGCCAACTCCTTAAAACGAGCTAATACCTCCGGCCTTTCACTAGCAAAGGCAATTACTATTAGAATATCATGACCAAGACGGTCAATAATGGCAGAATATTTTTCTACAGTCAAACCTCGAAAAACTTGTCCTCTGACAAATTCATCACTGGCAAAAACACCGCTGACTTTAATGCCATTTGCCTCACACCAATCAATAATCTTGTCAGCACCATTACCCATACCGTATAAAACTATAGGCTGCTTAGTTGTCTTCAGCAGCTCCCATACACTTTTTGTTTCCTTTATAAAATCAAGCATATGCTTACCTCCAAATATACTCACTTCATTATACACTATTTTAGCTAGTGACGATGAGTAATTTATATGCTAAAATTGTAATTAACAAATATACAAATTTCGCGGAGGTATAATATGTCTCTTTTAGAATCCGGTGAAAACTATCTGGAAACAATTCTCATTCTAACAAAGCGTAACGGCAGTGTCCGTTCCATAGATATTGCTAATGAAATGGACTTTACTAAAGCCAGCGTCAGCCGTGCCATGAGCATTTTAAAACGTGATAACTATATCATCATGGAAGCTGATGGCAGCATTCTTCTGACTAAGGAAGGATTAAAGATGGCCAATGCCGTTTATGACCGCCATATTACCCTTACTCGCTTTATCCATGAAAACCTAGGAGTTGATATGGATATTGCCGAAAAGGATGCCTGCCGCATTGAGCACATTATCAGCCCAGAAACCTTAGCTGGCATCAAGGCTCAACTAAAAAAATAAAGAAACAGTTAAATCCTGCAGCCATCATGATATGTACCCATAATCCTGGACATATCTCTTAATTATGCTAATCATGTGGATGCCATCCTGTATTTTGCAGATGGCATCCATTTTTTTATGAATCCTTTTGTTGTAATAGTAGATATATTTTTCAACTGCTTTCTTAAACTCCTCAAAGGACTAGTATTTTCTTTCGTAACCGTAATACATTTCATTTTTCATCCTTCCGAAGAATGTTTCCATTATACTATTATCATAGCAATTACCCTTCCTAGACATAGATTGAACTATATTGTGTCTAGACAATATTTTCCTAAAATAGGAATGTTAGTACTACCACCCGTGGTCAGAGTGGAATATCAATCCAGTCAAATCATAGAATTTCTTAAACACTTTTTCTAGTATCCTTTTTATTTGGTCAAGATTAGGACTAGTAGAAAGATCATAAGATATTATTTCGTTTGTATTCATATTTAAAATCGGAGAAAAATAGTATTTTTCCCCTGGTATCTCCTAAACATTTTCTTTCTCTATACATTTCAACACAGTTTAGTTTGTACTCGTAACTATAGCGCATAAAAATACCCTCCTTACTAGTTTTATCCAGTAAAGAGGGTACCTATCATCAGTGTACAAACGCTAGTGGTTGTTTTTTATTGTACTTAAAACGTCAAAAACAGTAGCCTGAGCAAATACCCAAGCCACTATTTCTGATAGTTCAAAAGTAAGCAATTTAATATATCATCAGAATTCAAATTCAGCTGCTAACACAAAGGAGCGCGGCATATTAATCATAAACTTATTTCCCTGACCTGCCTGGGCCACCCAATGACTATCATTAGTTACATTGTAGCAAGATGCCGACAATTTAACTGGTATCCCATTAATCTTAGTCTTGTGACTTGCAAACAAATCTACAGTTGCATAAGAAGGGATATTCAGTTCTCTGCGATCGTTGCAAACAAACTTACCATCACCCATATAACTGATTCTACCTGTAATACTGGTGTTTTCATCAGGCATATATTCAAGTCCTACAACACCACTCCACTCAACAGAACCATCTGTGTGACAGCCATCAAATTTTCCATCCTGAGTATTCTCCTGACGTGCATCAAGCCATTCTACACCACCACAAGCATTCCATTTATCTGCCAACCTCGCATTTACAGATAAATCAATACCTTTATAACGATTTTCGCCATTATTAGTTTGCCACAACTTACCTGCAGCATCCTTAACATCAATTGTATTAGGACGAGTCATATCAAAATAGTTCAGCGTCATCATTAGCATATCATCAATCTTGTATTTTACGCCCAGCTCTGTATTCTTGGTACGTTGTGCATCCAAAATCTCGCCATCATTTTCATATGGTTTCTTTTTACTTGCAGAAACTGTAGTACCACGAGTAGTAGCTACTGCATGAGCCGCATAAAAGGATAAATCTTCTGTAGGAGCATAGGATACACCATATGTAGGAGCCCAATTAGTATCCTTAACCTCAGATCCTACTTTTTTACCTACATAATTGCCATGACGACGAGAAATAGCCCCCATCAAGGTTAATTTATTAATTTCTATACTATCCATAAAATTGATACTGGTAACTGTTTCCTCATGCTGAAACTTTTTGCTAAGCTTTTCAGAAATATCGCCGTCATATATGCTAGGATTAAAATTAATACCATCATATATATTGCCACCAATCATACCAGTATTAGCAATATCTACGCCATTTTTATACATTTTTCTATGAGACCTATCTACAGATAACGCCATATTATGCTTTGCGATTCCTGTTTCTACAGTTGCCTTTAAACCAGTCTGCAAGTATTGGCTATTAAGCAAAATATAATCAGACCAAGGAATAGTGTCACTTACAATATTACCATCTTGGTCAATGCCAATTTCACCATCATAAATATAACGACGTACCGAGGTCTGATTTAAACCACTATTTACAAACCAGTTAACATTTTCACTAAGTTTTTTTTGGTGATTAAGTGTTACCATATAGCCATTTGTAAAGCTATGCATCATATCTGGATCATCAAAGCTCTTGTCAGCATCGGGAGCATCCGGAAATTTTGTGCTGTCCTTCAAAAGAGAAAAGCGACGCTCTGTGCCCCACAGCTTCTCGTCATAATAACCACCGAAAAGATTAGTTTTAGTGCTATTGCCTTCATAACTTACATTAGCAAAAATATTGCTTTTTTTCTGAGAAGCACCGGAAATTGGCAGTCCACCTTTATCATACTGTCCATAAATACGAACACCAATCTGTCTATCATCGCCAAAACGTTGGCTTACATCAAAATATTCACCATAATCACCATAACCACCAACAGTCTGGGTATATTTAATAAAGTCTTTCTCGCCTGCACGCTTAGTGTTAAGATAAATAGCACCAGGAGTACTATTAGTTATAGGACCAGCCTGATAGGAAGGTGTAGAACCATTTAATGTTGCTGCTGGTCCAACCAATACATCAATGCTACCAATAGTATTAGTTACAGGTCCTGTTGCCATGATGAAAAATCCAGGAATGTTATTAACATAATAAGCTGAAGCATTGGTACAAATACCACGAATAGAAAAATCTGTTTTAATCGGAGATGTACCTGTACGGATTGCAGGAACATTTGACAATACATTATCAATAGATTGATTAGGAACTGCCATCTTACTAACTGTTTCCTCGGTAATACTTTGCACAGTAAACGGTGCTTTAATCACCGGAGTTTCACCTAGTAAACCTACTCTAGATGTATCATTGTTAAAACCGCCAGGTAAAGCTGTTTTATGATTACGAGAGCTTTCTACAATAATTTCATCCAATTGAAAACTTTGAATCGTCTCAGCATGCACAGGCAAAACACTCATTCCAATAATAATTGAACACATGATACTGCTTAAAAGACAATTTTTTTCTTTTGACATACAAACACTCCTCTAAACTAATATTTTATTGCTTTATATGTGAGAGTAGTTAAATCAATATGGAATACAAACCATACGTTTCTGTTCCTTTAAATACATTAGCTTAATCTTAAGCCTATAAATTTCCTCCAATGTAGCTTCTGTAAGAACCTCTCTAGCTTGACCCAACGTCAAACCTTGCGGTCTTAAAACAGCAGTTCTTCCACCAAGATAAAAAGCCTGATCAGGCATATGCGTTGTTAGAATAACCGATATGCCTCTTTGTGATAGCTTTTCAACCATTTGAAGAACTCTGAACTGATTGCCATAATCAAGATGATTTGTAGGTTCATCCATTATAATCAGATTTGGTTGTTGTACAATAGCTCTGGCAATAACCGCTTGACGTTGTTGACCACCGGAAAGAGTATTAAAATGCCTATAACGTAGTTCGTAAATTCCTAACTCTTGCAATATTTCCTCTGCAAATTCATAATCCTTCTGCTTAGGCTGCTCAAATAATCCTATATGAGGCGCCCTACCCATAATGACATAGTCTCTAACCTGAAAGGAATAAGCTGTGTTCTGCACCTGTGGAACATAGCCTATATAGCCTGTAAATTCCTTAGGATTTTCTTGTGCTGTGAAACACTCTCCATTATCAGAAACTAATGCAATACTACCATTCAACGGCTTATAAAAGCCTATCAGGCTCCTTAAAAGCGTGGTTTTACCAATACCATTAGTACCTAGTATGGTCATTACTTCGCCTTGTTCAAGAGCAAAACTAACATTCTGCCACAGTAGTTGTTGACTATAAGCAAATGCTAAATTTTCTACCACTAACCTCATGATAACGCCAACCTTTGTCTTAACAAAAGATAAAAATAAAATGGAGCACCCACAAGACCTGTCAATATACTTAAAGGTATTTCAGCACTCATAGCCGTGCGTGAAATAGTATCAATAACAAGCAGGAAGAGGGCACCTAAAACAATTGCTAATGGCAGTAGTCTCTGATTATTAGGACCAATAAGCATACGTGCAAAATGTGGAACAACAAGACCAACCCATCCTATAGTACCGCTTATACACACGGAACAAGCAGTTAACACTGTAGCACATAAAATAATTGCATATCTAAGCCATCCTGTATCTCTGCCAAGCATATGCACCTCTTCATCAGAAAGAGTCAAAATATTCATGCGCCATCTAATCACCATCATAAATAAAAGACATGCTAAAATTGGAATTCCGCTCGAAATGTTCTCCCAGCTCACACTCACCAAAGAGCCTAGTTGCCAATACGTAATCTCGGGAAGCTGAGTTTCCGAATCTGCCAGATACTTAATGATACCTAAAATAGAAGACATTAAACCCGATACAATCAAACCTGAAAGCACTAGCATAACAATGGAGTTTCTGCCAATAATACGTGGTATCAACACAGCAAATGCAACAGCTAAAAGTCCACCAAAAAAAGCTCCTAACTGCACAAAAGACTGTCCTAGCCCCAGTAAAATACACAAAGAAGCACCTACACAGGCACCAGTAGAAACACCTAGCATATCAGGTGCAACAAGAGGATTCTTAAAAACACTTTGATATGCCGCGCCTGATAACGCTAATGCCGCACCAATTAACACAGCCGCTATGACTCTTGGTAACCGCAACGTGTAAATAACACTAACTGCGTGCTCATTCCAACTCTGTTCAAAATCTATAAAACCAGAGCACAATATTTTAAATACATCTAATGGAGCAATATAAAGACGTCCTAGACCCATACTGACAAGTATCATAAGTATCAATAATAATGTAAATGCAAGCATAACAACGCTAAACCTTGCTTCTGTACTATTACCTAACTTCATCATAACAATTCACTATTTTCGTTAACCTTATCTGCAAAAATCTGTACTAAATCATCATTAGAAATCTCATATCTCATATATTCTTCATAGAATTGTTTAGTATCTTTACGCACATCAATATCCTTGAACAGCTCAGGCTGTAGCAAATGCGCTAGCCATTTCATCATTAAAGGAGTTTCTATGCCTGGAGCATCCCAACGATAAATGCCCATAGGCACCTTATAAACTCTACGTTCCTTAACAGCTTTAACAGTACTCCAATCTTGACCAGCAATTCTATTATTGTACAAATCATTAGGAACAAACTTATCAAAATTACTAAGCAAAATAATATCAGGATTTATTTTATATACTTCTTCCATAGGAATTGTCTGTTCATCGCCGCTACTTTGAGCAATCTGGTCATACGGATTATGTCCACCTCCTATACGAATTGCTTCATGCATAAAATTATCATTGCCCTGCAAGCGTAGCTTGGAATTTCTCAAAAACAACACTGTAGGTTTTTCTTGTTGTTCCCAAGCCTTTCTGCTCATAATATCAGACGTAGTATCATCATAATATTTACAAATCTGTCGGGCTCTTTCCTCTTTATTAAGAAGCTTTCCTATAATCATAAAGCTCTTCTGTAAATTATCTACAGTATCGTTATAAATAAGTACTGTAGGAATTCCGACCTTACTCAGCTTTTCTGCCTCCTTCTCTTGATATTGCCAAAGCACAGCCGCGTCCACACCTGCATCTACTGCGCTTTCAATATTAACAGAAAAATTCTGAGCAATAATTTTCGTATCCTTTTCAGCAAATTCCTTATCCTTAGTTGCCAAAAAACTATTTTTATAAGCAGACATAGCACTAGGATGTATTGACTTCAAGCGTTCAGAGCTTCCATCTATAGCATAAACAACAGTAGCCCAAGGAATTGGTATAACTGCAATATTATTAACCTGCTTTGCAACAGTAACATTTCTTCCCTTCAAGTCACAAATATTATGCACAGCTTGCTTTTCTCTACTAATTTGATTATCTGACGCACAGCCTGACAAACCAGATAACAATGCTGCGCTTGTAGCAATAGCAGCAATTATCTTCGCTAACCTCTTCATTGTAAAATCCTTCCTAATACATTATTTATAACTAACAAATAATCCCCTGTAGCTTTTTAAGGATATATGTACCTAATGCTCCTCCATCATCCGCTAATGCTGTTCTTCCAGAAATAATTCCCCACGGAAAAGCAATAGTTTCTTTATTTTCACATAATGTAGGTGCTATTGAAATAATTTTCGAATCGGCAACTACAATATCCGAAGACTCTACTAATGCTTTTAAATCACTATAATCCTCAATAAAGTTAAGAAATTTGTCTGCTCCAGGAGATTGCTTATAAATCACTTTACTTTCCCTATCCATGCAAGGCACTGCCAACTTAACATGTTGAAATCCTACATGCCACATGTAATGAGCTAATCCCATTGTTTGTACAGGATCTCCTATGAAAAGTAATCTGCGTGTATCCTTTTCATTTAAGTCATAGTTGTGAATACACAGCTGACGCCTCTCCTCGGATTTATTTTCACATAACTCTTTGACATTTTTCTTCCACATCTTAAAAGCGTGCTCACCCACAGGACAAGATATCAGTAATGGAACCCCATATTTTTCATAAAGCTCCTGGCCAGCTCCAATACCTGCAGAGGAAACAATCCAACACATAGAAGGTCTACCGGATGCCGATGAAATACCCAAAAACCTTGGCCTATAGCCAATTTTCTTAATATAGTCAAGACAGGCTTCATATTGCTTCTTGCTTCCACATGCCAAGGAACTATACCCCAATATTAGTACATCCTTCGACGGCGTACAGTAATAAACTGCTTCTTGCTCAACAAGTAGCTTTTGAGCGCAGTCAATGCCATATACGGCATCCTTAAAACCATCTAATGCAAAATTTCTCACCTTCAAATAATCGCTCTCCAAATCAGAAGCAATCCCCACCCCATCTAAGCCAATAAATGCGCCTACAGCGGAGCTTATTAAATTCATACTTTTATAATGCTTATTTTCAATCAATAATCTACATTGCTGTACACAAGTATCTTCTAACCCGAATATGTAATCGTCTTGCTTAAATTCAACATAATACTGCTCCTTAGCAGCAAATGACAAATCACTATCTCTCAAGCAAGCTCGACAGCCACTTGGTGCAACTAAAACATTAACATCAGTGGAATTCTCAAAGCAGTCTACTACGCCAGATATATCAGTAGCTAACAGTGGCAACTGATAATTCACCGCTTCCACATTTCCCTTCTCTTGCGGAAGTGAAGCCATAAATTCATCTGCGTTCATATAATGACCTACGTCCATCTTTGCCAAGGGACCTCTAAAAAAGCACCTTACAGTAACACCTGTTTCATGACTTAACAAGCCTTCGATATAATCAAAATCCAATCTAATTAATATATCCAGACAATTTAAGTATAAAACAATAACTTGAACACCTGGAATTTTTGCAGCTTGCCTAATACAAGCTATAATCTTTTCTTCCGCTGTACCAAAGGTATAATCATCATTAGTAGTACGACACATAATAAGCTGATGAAGCTTATTATATTTTAATGCGCGATAATATAATTCTCGCAAACAAGTTCCTGACCCAGCTGCCACTAAAATTAGATCATCTCGTTTCAATAGCATATCTGATGGCGGACTAGGTACCTTAGATTCTTCTATATTAATAGGTTTCATTATTTTCATCCCTCTATTGCTATCTTATACAATAGTTTATCACGTTTATCTTCTTAATTAAAATGAATATTATTAAAGCCTTGATTCAATATTTTCGAACCAAGGCTCTATCACTACAATTTAATTGTAGTATTATAATCATTTTTGCTTACTTAATATTTGAAACAAAAGCTTCAACGGTGGACTTATCCATTTATCCCTACGATAAGCATACACCGCATGAATTGGTTCAAAATGTTCATCAATAGGAATTTCTACCAAAACATCCTTATCCAATTCTTCCTGAATGGTAAACTTAGGCAAAAAGCATATCCCTAAATCATTTTTCACCAGATTTTTTATTGTCTGCGTTCCACGTATCTCAATAGTAGGCCCCATTTTAAAATTCTTGCTCTTAATATACTCATCAAAGCGTCTTCTAACCCTGCCGACAGCAGGCTGACAGATACGTGCCAATGAACTAAAATCCTGATTCGGTGTTATAAAATCACTATACATTCTCTTAACCTTGGGAGATGCGAACATTACGAACTCAAAATCTTTATATGGAACAATCTTTACGTTATCATCATCTACATTAGTATCGTAAAAAATGCCTATATCTACACTGTTTTCTTTTATAGCTCTGTAAACAGCTGTACTAGTCATAGAATGAAGGTATATATGAACTCTAGGAGCTTTCTTGCAAAATTCATTTAATATTTCTGGAAGATGAAAACATAAAATAGATTCAGGAGCTGCTATTCGTATATCTCCTTTGCATTCTTCTATAACACTTCTAAAGCTTCTCATATTATTAACTGATTGGAGCACATTTTCAACATATGGTATAAGCTCCTGACCGGCTTTAGTTAATACCATATGCCTCCCTGCTTTTTCAAACAATTGTACCCCAAGCTCTTTTTCAAGTTGGTTCATGTGAAATGTGATAGTAGACTGCGTATAACAAAGCTTCTCGGCAGCCTTATTAAAACTACCGACCTCAACAATGGTATGAAAAGTATTAATATAACGTAAATCCATATTTCCTCCACAACATAACAACAAAAACCATTATGTAATAATATTTTCACTAATTTATTATACATTTTTATCATATACATAACAAGAAAATAACAAAAAACTTATCATTAAAACTCAACTATAGTATTTATTTTATATAATCTTAGTAATAGAAATCACTACACCGCATTATACAAATCCTCTATTTATCCCTTATTTTACGTATTTTCAACCTTTTTTAATATCGTTACCATAACCTTAATCAGAAATATTCTCATTTCCATTGACATATCACATAGAGAGCATTATAATAATAGGAAATAGGATTGGTTATGCTTTTGTGCAACAATTCTTTTGAAAAATCAATTTGCATTTTTCTCAAATTAAGGAGTGTGTTTTCTATGAAAAACCTGAAAAAATTTGCAGTTATGACCATGACCTGCGCAACTCTGTTAGGCGCAGCAGCAACCACCCATGCAGCATATTCCCTGAGCGAAGAAGTTAAAGCTCCTACTCCGGCTTTGCTGATGGCTACTCAAATTGGCGTTAAAACCAATGTAAATGCAGACTTAGCAAATCTGCCTAACAAAGATGCTATTCTGGTTATGAGCTTTGGCACCACCTTCCCCGAAACTCGTGCAAAAACCATCGATGCTACTGTAGAAGCAATCAAAGCTGCTCATCCTGGCGTAAAGGTTGTAACCGCATTTACTTCTCATATTATTATTGATAGAATTAAAGCTAATGAAGGATTGGTATATCCCACTCCTGAAGAAGCACTGGCTGCATTGAAAGCAGAAGGCTACACTCGTGTAGCACTGACCTCTTTGGATATTATCCCTGGTATGGAATATGACTACAAAGATGCAGTTTACCAACTCCACAAAAATGACTTCAAAAAAATGACCATGGGCACTCCGCTGATGTACTGGCAAGGTCAAGAAGGCCAAGCTGACGATGTCACCGCTACAATGGAAGCAGTTAGCACCCAATTCCCCAAAATGGGTAAAAAAGATGCTGTTCTGATTATGGCTCATGGCACTCCCCATCCGGCAAACGCTTACTATTCCGTAATGCAAAGCCGTCTTAAAGAACTGGGCTACAAAAACGCTTATATCTTCTCCGTTGAAGGTTGGCCGCATCTGGAAACCATAATTCCTGAGCTGAAAGAGAAAGGTATCAAAAATGTAACTCTGATGCCTCTGATGATGGTAGCAGGTGACCATGCTAACAACGATATGGCTGGTGACGAACCCGATTCCTTCAAATCCATCCTGCAATCCAATGGCTTCAAAGTTAAAACCTATCTCCACGGCCTTGGCGAAAATGCAGCTGTACAAAAGCTCTTTGTTGACAAAGCAACCGAATCTTGGAACGCTCTGCAAGCAAAATAAGCTTTCTTTAAAGTAAGCAAAAGCCCCACCTCTCACTAAGGTGGGGCTTTTTTGGTACATATTGCTTTTTCTATATTTATAGATGCACTCCTTTAGTATAATATAACTAATCAAAAAAATACTGTAGAAAGAAGGTTCCTTATGACAAATACTAAAGCACTTGTAGTAGTAAGCTTTGGCTCTACCTTTGCCGAAACTCGTAAATATGACATTGGTGGCATTGAACAGGCTCTAGCAGATGCCTTTCCTTCTTATGACCAATATCGTGCCTTTACCTCTGCCATTGTGCGTAAGCGTTTAGCAGAAACAGGCATTAAAGTTAACAATCTGGAGGAAACATTAGAAAAACTTTATCAAGCTGGCTATGAAGAGATATTACTGCAAACCACTCATTTGCTTCACGGCGAAGAGTTTGAGCAAAAGGTTCTGACACTTCAGGAAAAATATTCTAACTGCTTCAAAAAATTAATTATCGGCAAGCCCCTCATTAATGAAGAAAACGATTATCGCCTTGTAGCAACAGCTTTGTCCACCCAATTTCCTAATTTAAAAGAAAAAGAAGGCGTTGTCCTTATGGGACATGGTTCTCCACGCCCTAACAACAAGTCCTTCCGTTATACCTTTACCAAACTGCAAGCTATTTTTGATGAAATGCAGCTTCCTGTAGTTGTTGGTACTGTAGAGGAGGAGGACGCTCCTAATTTTGAAGCAGTTATGGAGCAGCTAAAGAAACGTGGCTACAACAAGGTACATATGTATCCCTTAATGGTTGTTGCTGGAGATCATGCCAATAACGATATGTATGGTAACGAGCCAGATAGCTGGAAAACACAAATAGAAGCCTTAGGAATTGCTACTGAAGGCCATCTGAATGGTATAGGTAGGTATAAAACTATTCAAAATCTCTATATCCAACACATTTTACAAGCCATGTCCACCATGTAAAGACATTCCGTAAAAGATATAGTATTTTTATTTTTGTAATTATTTTTATCCTGTATCGGCGGACAAAAAATACAATTGTACTTGTTGCATACAACTTTCTATGATATAATAGGCTCATCAGATTTGCGAAACTAAAAACAGAAAGGATGTTGCAAATGGGTGTTGTTATTTCCGCAGTCGTTACTTTTTGGGTAGGTTATATGATCTACAAAAAGTACAAAGCTCAACCGGTACTTATCTTAGGCGGCATGATTTTAATGTATCTTGCTGTTCTTCTTGGCTATGGTCAAATTCTTGGACCTAAAGCTACTACTGGTTCCGTAATCTTTGACGCATTTGAGTTTATGCGTTCTGCTATGAGCTCTAATGTTGGTAAACTTGGTCTGAACATTATGTCCGTTGGTGCGTTCGCACGTTATATGGATAAAATTGGTGCATCCCGCGCCCTGGTTCGTCTGACCATTAAACCCCTTTTAGCTTTAAAATCCCCCTATCTGGTTCTTTCCGGCACTTGGATTGTTGGTATGCTGATCGGTTTGTGCATCAACAGTGCTTCCGGCCTGGCAATGCTGCTGATGGTTACCATGTTCCCCATCCTGTTGGGTCTTGGTGTTAGCCGTCTTTCTGCTACTGCAGCAGTTGCTACTACCCTCTGCTTTGACTGGAGCCCCAGTGACACCGGTACTATCCTCTCCGCTGAAACCGCAGGCGTTGATCCGGTAATTTATTGGAGCCATTATCAAGTTCCCATCGTTGCTGTTGCCTTTGTAGTAGTTGGTGCTCTCCATTACTTCACTCAAAAATACATGGATAAACGTGATGGCCACGTTGTTAAACCTATTGAAGTAGAAGTAACCAGAGACGAAGCAGATACTGCACCTGGTTTCTACGCTATCCTTCCTATTATTCCTCTGGCACTGATTCTTTCCTTCAGCTCCCTGTGGATTACTACTATTAAAATGAACATCGTTATGGCTATGTTCATCGGTCTGTTCATTGGTATGGTTTGTGAATACATCAGATGGCGCGACGGCAAAAAGGTTCTGGACGACTGCCAAACCTTCTTTGACGGCTTAGGCATGCAAATGGCTAACGTTATCACTTTGATTATCGCTGGTCAAACCTTTGCACAAGGCTTACTGTCCATGGGTACTATCAACACTCTGATTGAAGGCAGTAAAGATTTAGGCTTCGGTCCTATGGCTATGATGCTGGTTATGGTTGCGATCATCGGCTTTTCTTCCATCGTTTTTGGGTTTGGTCATACCG